>CAIPBW010000359.1 GCA_903863395.1 uncultured beta proteobacterium | reverse complement strand
TCAGAAAAATCCGGGTAAGAAATCAGATATCCGCCACCTTCAGTGGCGGACAAGGGACGAATCTCAAAAGGGTAGTCGGCTTGGTTTCGCATAAATTAATCTCCCTTTATCAAGGTCAGGAACTTCTTCAAATACACCGGTTTGATTGGTCGGTGCGCCGGTACTGGTAGGGTTTTGCCGTCTGCACGGATGAACACGCAATGGCTTGTGCCGTCCTGTCGCCAATCTATGCCATGTTGCCGAGCGACAGTTTGCAGCTGTTCAATGCGCCAATTCAGTGGGTTGTTGCGCATCGCGGCGAGCAACTTGGTGGCTGTGTTCATTCCGAGATAGTATTGCCGGTAACATCATTTGTCAAGGGCCAATCTGAGAGTTTCTCTGACCAACCGCGCAACACCTTGTTGTCGGGGGATCATAGCCCAAGATAGTAGATAATCAAACTTCAGAACGACTCTGAACTTGGTATGTTGGGTTCAGGGGTACCGCGTTGATGTTGGGGGAACAAACGGGGGAACAAATTGATTTCTTTCATGGGGACATATAGTATCCATGCGGGTTTCAAGGAATCTTTCGTGCGGTTTCGCCCCCAAGAATGATTACAAAGGCCCGCGAGGGCCTTTGTGCTTTGTGCCCGTAGCTCAGTCGGATAGAGCAACAGCCTTCTAAGCTGTGGGTCGGGGGTTCGATCCCCTCCGGGCATACCAATTACCGATTTATTTGCGCAAAGCAGCTTTCCAGTCGCGGAACACGTCGATGTCCACGCCGTCGGGGTAGTTCAGGAAGCCGGGTTTGAAGCCCTTCTTGCCCAACTCACCGTATTGCCAGATGATGGCCTTGGTCTTGCGGTCCACCACCATCACGCGGTCGTGCAGGTCGTCCACGATCAGGATGTCGCCGGTATCGGGAAGTTCACGCGCGATTGAGGGGTGGTCGAGCATGCCTTCGCCCTCTGCCGCGAAATACTCCCAGGTGACTTTGCGCGTGGCCGGATCAAAGATGATCACGCGCCCGGGTTTCCAGAAATCCGCCACGATGATCTGGTTGCCATCCTCCGTGGGGAACGAGTCCGACGGGTAATGCAGCTTGGGCGCTTTCACGCTCCACACCACCTTGCCCTCACGCGTAATGCGCGAAATCCAGGCATCGGTGATCTCGGTGATCAGCAGGTCGCCGTTGTCCATGGGGGTGGCACCATTGGGGTGGGCGAGTTGGTGTGGCGGGTTGTGCTTGCATTGCCCCGGCGTGCCCCACTGCGTGGTTTCCTTGTTGGTCTTGGGGTCGATGATCAGGACGCGGCAGTTGCGGATGTCGGCGGTAACAAACTGGCCGTCGGCCAGCAGGTGCGAGTCGTCGGGGTAGTTGAGCAAGCCGTCCTTGCTGCCACGGTGGTCGGGGATGCCGTAGGTCCAGGTCAGGGTCTTGCTTTCGTAGTCGACGATGTGCAAGTCGTAGTTGTCTTCCTCACTTACCGCCAGCAACTTGCCATCGGCAGAAAAATTCACGTCTTCATTGCCCCGGTAGACCACCAGACTGGGCGACGGAAACTCCCACACAATGCTCTTGTCGGGGGCGATTTCAATCAGGCGGTTGTTACGCCGGTCCGCAATCATGATCGGGTAGGGCAGTGGCTTGCCCCAGGACGGGACCTTGTTCTTGCGGTTGCCGGTGACGGGCGGAATCGGTGGCAAGGTCGCGCCGCTGGAGACGATGCCAGCGCCAATCATCTCTGGCGTTACCTTGACGGCAATGCCGGCGGATTTGGCCGCGGCAGCGCTTTGGGCTGCGGCGGGACAAGCTAAAAAGCAGGCCAGAGGCAGCGCCAGCAAGGACAGGTGCAGGCGCGGGGAACCGGTCCAGCGCGACGTTGGAGTGTGGGGCATACAAAATTCCTTGAAACAAAAGGTCCGGGTGGACTTTGCAGCATTGTTGAGCACCCGCTCGAGGCACGTCTTGACCTTAAGCAAGAGCGCGCCGTTCTGGCTCGATGCTGCGCGTTAAGGGCTTTCCAGTACCGTGCGCTGGTGCAGGGGCTGGACCGCGCGGCCGTTGTCGGCGTAGCGCTTGCGGTAGGTGACAAGTTGTGCGGGCGAGACTTGCAGCGGCTGCTTCATCACGACCCACTCCACGCCTTCGGTGCAGGGGGGCGCAGTTAGCGAGCCGGTGTAGCGGTAGTAGCCCCGGCTTGGGGGCAGCAGGTCCGCCGCCGTCACGCTGACGTCGGGGTGGCGGTGGTCGCCGTCCTGGCGCGCGGGAATGTGCGGCAGCAGGCTGCCCATCAGCGCGTTGTCGGCACCGCTGCGAAACAGCACGACCACAGCCAGCAACTGGCCGGATGCGCTCTTGTGCAGCAGGTGCGCTGCCATGGGAAACTCTTCGCCGCCGATCTTGTCGCCCCCGGGGGTGTGGAAGTGGAACTGCTGCAGTGCGTAGTGCTCTTTTCCGATGCGCAGACCACTGCCTTTGTCAAAGCGCACGCGCACCGTGTGGCCGTCGTCGGCAATCTTCAGTGCGGCGGGGTGGTAGTCAAACTCCAGCGCGGGCAGGGGCCGCTTGCTGGTGGTGGTGATGTCAATCGGGGCCTGGCGTTTTCCGCTTTCGCACAAGGTGGCTGCGGAGTGCGTGCAGGCGCAGGCCAGCAGCAGGGCAATGGGAGCAAATTTTTTCATGGACCCCATGATGCCAGAGCCCGGGGACTCCGCCCCGGGCGCTTTTGAGCCACGACCTCAGGCGCTCTTGACCGCGATGCCCTTGAACTCACCGCTGGCAATGCGCTTTTCCCACTCGGCCGGGCCGGTGATGTGTGCGCTGGTGCCGCCAGAGTCCACCGCCACGGTAACGGGCATATCTACCACGTCGAATTCGTAGATCGCTTCCATGCCCAGGTCACCAAAGCCCACCACCTTGGCACCCTTGATCGCTTTGGACACCAGATAAGCCGCACCGCCCACGGCCATCAGGTAGGCACTCTTGTGGTTTTTGATAGCTTCAATGGCGGCTGGGCCGCGCTCGGCCTTACCGACCATCGAAATCAGGCCGGTCTTGGACAGCATCATGTCGGTGAACTTGTCCATGCGGGTGGCAGTGGTGGGGCCGGCCGGGCCGACCACTTCGTCACGCACCGGATCAACCGGGCCAACGTAGTAGATCACGCGGTTGGTAAAGTCCACCGGCAGCTTCTCGCCCTTGGCCAGCATGTCCTGGATGCGCTTGTGCGCGGCGTCGCGCCCGGTGAGCATCTTGCCGTTGAGCAGCAGGGTCTGGCCGGGTTTCCAGGCGGCGACCTGTTCTTTGGTCAACGTATTGAGGTCCACGCGCTGGCTCTTTTGGGTATCGGGTTTCCAGTCCACGCTGGGCCACAGGTCCAGGCTGGGCGGGGTGAGGAATACCGGGCCGGAGCCGTCCATCACAAAATGGGCGTGGCGTGTGGCCGCGCAGTTGGGGATCATGGCCACCGGCTTGGAGGCCGCGTGCGTGGGGTACATCTTGATCTTGACGTCGAGCACCGTGGTCAGGCCGCCCAGACCCTGCGCGCCAATGCCCAGGGCGTTAACCTTCTCGTACAACTCCAGGCGCAGTTCTTCCACCAAGTCGAGTTTTTCGCCCTTGCTGGCCTTCTCTTGCAGTTCGTACATGTCGAGGTCGTCCATCAGGCTTTGCTTGGCCATCAGAACCGCTTTCTCGGCGGTGCCGCCAATACCAATACCCAGCATGCCCGGCGGGCACCAGCCCGCGCCCATGGTGGGAACGGTCTTGAGCACCCAGTCCACCAGGTTGTCGCTGGGGTTGAGCATGTACATCTTGGACTTGTTCTCGCTGCCGCCGCCCTTGGCTGCAACCGTCACTTCGAGCTTGTCGCCAGGCACGATCTCGGCGTAGATCACTGCAGGCGTGTTGTCCTTGGTGTTCTTGCGGGCAAACAGGGGGTCTGCCACCACCGAGGCGCGCAGCGCATTGTCGGGGTTGAGGTAACCGCGGCGCACGCCTTCGTTGATGGCGTCATCCAGGCTGCCGGTAAAGCCTTCCCAGCGCACGTCCATGCCGACTTTCAGGAACACGTTGACGATACCGGTGTCCTGGCAGATCGGACGGTGGCCCATTGCGCTCATCTTGCTATTGGTCAGGATTTGGGCAATGGCGTCCTTGGCGGCGGGGCTTTTTTCGCGTTCATAGGCGCGTGCCAGATGGGCGATGTAGTCGGCCGGGTGGTAGTAACTGATATATTGCAGTGCGGCGGCGATGGATTCAATCAGATCGGACTGGGCAATAGAGGTGGTCATGGGGATGTTTCTCGGGAGCGGAGGGTGGCCCGAGTTTACTCAAACCCATGGCGCGTCAACTGACAAAGATCAGACACTGTAAGCTTTGCGAACGGGTTCAGTCAGTGATGCGTAAGTGCAATCCATAACCATACGCGCCAGTTTCAATTCCCACAATAGCAGGAGACAACCATGAGTTCAGCATCGTCATCCATCGAATCCGTTCTGGTCGAGAACCGTGTATTTCCGCCCAGCGAAGCGATGGTGAAGTCGGCCCGTATTTCGGGCATGGACGGCTACAACGCCTTGTGCGCCGAGGCCGAAAACGACTTCGAAGGTTTTTGGGCCAAGCTCGCGCGTGAAAACGTGGTTTGGACCAAGCCGTTCACGCGCACACTGGACGAGTCCAATGTGCCGTTTTACAAGTGGTTTGACGACGGCGAACTCAACGCTTCGGCCAATTGCCTGGACAAGCACATCGGCACACCCACCGAAAACAAGACCGCCGTCATCTTTGAAGCCGACGACGGTGCCGTCACCAAGACCACCTACAAGGAACTGCTCGCCAAGGTGAGCCAGTTCGCCAACGCGCTCAAGGCCGATGGCATCAAGAAGGGCGACCGGGTGCTGGTGTACATGCCCATGACGCTCGAAGGCGTGATCGCCATGCAAGCCTGCGCCCGCATTGGCGCTACCCACAGCGTGGTGTTTGGCGGTTTCTCGGCCAAGGCCCTGCAAGAGCGCATCATCGACGCGGGCGCCGTGGCGGTCATTACCTCCAACTACCAGATGCGCGGCGGCAAAGAGTTGCCCCTGAAGGCGATCGTGGACGAAGGCCTGACCATGGGCGGCTGCGAGTCGATCAAGACCGTCTATGTGTACGAGCGCACCGCCACCAACTGCAATATGGTGGCTGGCCGTGACAAGACCTTCGCCCAGGCGCTGGCGGGCAAGAGCACCGAATGCGCCCCCGTGGCGGTGGGGGCAGAGCACCCGCTGTTCATTCTCTACACCTCGGGTTCGACCGGCAAGCCCAAGGGCGTGCAGCACTCCACCGGCGGCTACCTGCTGTGGGCCAAGCTGACGATGGACTGGACCTTTGACCTGAAGCCTGCCGACGTGTTCTGGTGTACCGCCGACATCGGCTGGATCACCGGCCACACCTACGTCGCCTACGGCCCCTTGGCCGCCGGTGCGACCCAGATCATTTTTGAAGGCGTGCCCACCTTCCCCAATGCCGGACGCTTTTGGCAGATGATCGAGCGCCACAAGTGCTCCATTTTCTACACCGCGCCTACCGCCATCCGCTCGCTCATCAAGGCAGCCGAAAGCGACGCCGCTGTACACCCGGACCGCTCCGACCTGAGCAGCCTGCGCATTCTGGGATCGGTGGGCGAGCCCATCAACCCCGAAGCCTGGATGTGGTACTACAAGAACATCGGCCACGAAAATTGCCCGATCGTCGACACCTTCTGGCAGACCGAAACCGGCGGCCACATGATGAGCCCCATGCCCGGTGCCACACCGCTGGTTCCCGGAAGCTGCACCTTGCCGCTGCCAGGCATCATGGCCGGTATCGTCGACGAAATGGGCCACGACATTCCCAACGGAACCGGTGGCATTCTGGTGGTCAAGCGTCCCTGGCCGTCGATGATCCGCACCATCTGGAACGACCCCGACCGCTTCAAGAAGAGCTATTTCCCCGAGGAAATGGGTGGCAAGCTGTACCTGGCTGGCGACGGCGCAGTGCGCAGTGCCGACCGTGGCTACTTCCGCATCACCGGCCGTATTGACGACGTGCTCAACGTTTCCGGCCACCGCATGGGCACCATGGAAATCGAGTCGGCACTGGTTTCCAAGACCGATCTGGTGGCCGAAGCCGCTGTGGTGGGTCGCCCCGACGACATGACCGGTGAAGCCATTTGCGCCTTTGTAGTGCTCAAGCGCTCGCGCCCCAGCGGCGACGAAGCCAAGGCCATTGCCAAGGAACTGCGCGACTGGGTCGCCAAGGAAATTGGCCCGATTGCCAAGCCCAAGGACATCCGCTTTGGCGAAAACCTGCCCAAGACCCGTTCGGGCAAGATCATGCGCCGCCTGTTGCGCTCGCTGGCCAAGGGCGAGTCGATCACCCAGGACACCTCCACTCTGGAAAACCCGGCCATCCTCGACCAGTTGGGTCAAGCGTATTGATCCCCTGTGGAACCACAAGGGCCCGCGCAAGCGGGCCTTTTTCGTTTTGGGGGGCAATCACAGGTAATATTCGCACCCAAGGCACACAGGAGTAGCGCATGTATTTTTTGGGTTTGGGACTTGTTCTTCTGGTGATGAAGTACCTGGAAATGAGTCCGGTCCACGCCTGGAGCTGGTGGATCGTTGCCGCACCCTTTGGTCTGGCCGTTGTCTGGTGGCAGTGGGCCGATGCCAGCGGCTACACCAAGAAGAAGGCCATGGAGCGTGAAGACGCGCGCAAGCAAGCGCGCATCGACAATAACCGCGAAGCCATCGGCACCGCCCGCAAAAAGGGCGACTGAACGCCTGCGCAGCGCCCGCATTCAATTCATTTTTTCATCGGATAGCCAACACCATGCCCGTTTACCGTTCCAAGACTTCCACCGCTGGCCGCAACATGGCCGGTGCCCGCTCCCTGTGGCGCGCCACCGGCATGCAAGATGAGGACTTCAGCAAGCCCATCATCGCAGTGGTCAATTCCTTCACCCAGTTTGTCCCTGGCCATGTGCACCTCAAAGACCTGGGCCAGTTGGTGGCGCGTGAAATCGAAGCCGCTGGTGGTGTGGCCAAAGAGTTCAACACCATTGCCGTGGACGACGGCATCGCCATGGGGCACGACGGCATGCTGTACTCGCTGCCCAGCCGCGACATCATTGCCGATTCGGTCGAGTACATGGCCAACGCGCACTGCGCCGATGCCCTGGTGTGCATTTCCAACTGCGACAAGATCACACCCGGAATGCTGATGGCCGCCATGCGCCTGAACATCCCGGTGGTGTTTGTCTCGGGCGGCCCGATGGAAGCGGGCAAGACCAAGCTCGGCGTGATCAAGCTCGACCTGATCGACGCCATGGTGATGGCCGCTGACGCCTCGGTTTCGGACGAGCAGGTGGCCGAAGTGGAACGCTCGGCCTGCCCCACCTGCGGATCGTGCTCGGGCATGTTCACCGCCAACTCGATGAACTGCCTGGCCGAAGCGCTGGGCCTGGCCCTGCCCGGCAACGGCACGGTGGTGGCCACGCACGCCGACCGCGAAGCGCTGTTCAAGCGCGCGGGCCGTCTGGTGGTGGAACTGTGCAAGCGCTATTACGAGCAGGACGACGAGTCGGTGCTGCCGCGCTCCATCGGCTTCAAGGCGTTTGAGAACGCCGTCACCCTGGACATCGCCATGGGCGGCTCGACCAACACCATCCTGCACATACTGGCCATTGCCCAGGAAGCCGGGATTGATTTCACCCTCAAGGACATCGACCGCCTCTCGCGTGTGGTGCCGCAGTTGTGCAAGGTGGCACCCAACACCCAGAAGTACCACATCGAGGACGTGCACCGCGCCGGCGGCATCATGGCCATCCTGGGTGAGTTGGACCGCGCGGGCAAGCTCCACACCGACGTTCCCACGGTGCACGCCAAGACCATGAAGGACGCACTCGACCAGTGGGACATCATGCGCAACCCCTCGCCCGAAGTGCAGAAGTTCTATCTGGCCGGGCCCGCCGGCAAGCCCAGCCAGGTGGCGTTCAGCCAGGCTACGCGCTGGCCCAGTCTGGACACGGACCGCGCCCAAGGCTGCATCCGCTCTGGTGCCCATGCGTTCTCGCAAGAGGGTGGTCTGGCGGTGCTGGTGGGCAATATTGCGTTGGACGGTTGCGTCGTCAAGACCGCTGGCGTGGACGACACCAACCTGGTGTTTGAAGGCCCGGCCCACATTACCGAGTCGCAGGACGAAGCGGTCGAGCACGTGCTGGGCGACCAGGTCAAGGCGGGTGACGTGGTGATCGTGCGCTACGAAGGCCCCAAGGGCGGCCCGGGCATGCAGGAAATGCTCTACCCCACGTCCTACATCAAGTCCAAGGGCTTGGGCAAGGTATGCGCCTTGCTCACCGATGGCCGTTTCTCGGGTGGGACCTCGGGCCTGTCGATTGGCCACGCCTCGCCTGAAGCCGCAGCCGGGGGTGCGATTGGTTTGGTGCGCAACGGCGACCGCATCCGCATCGACATTCCCAACCGCTCGATCAACGTGCTGCTGTCCGACGAAGAGTTGGCAGTACGCCGTGCTGCGCAGAACGCGCTGGGCTGGAAGCCCGCCCAGCCGCGCAAGCGCAAGGTGTCGGCGGCGCTCAAGGCCTATGCCAAGCTGGTCATGTCGGCCGACAAGGGCGCCGTGCGCGACCTCTCCTTGTTGGAAGATTGATGCTGATTCACCCGCAGATTGACCCGGTCGCCCTGCAACTGGGGCCGGTGGCTGTGCACTGGTATGGCCTGACCTATCTGGCCGCGTTTGCGCTCTTCATGTTTCTGGGCAGCCGCCGCCTGCGCCATCCTGCATTTGCCAAACTCCAGGGCGATGCCGCCTGGGCTTACCGCGATGTCGAAGACATCCTGTTCCTGGGCGTGCTGGGGGTGGTGCTGGGCGGGCGTCTGGGCTACTGCCTGTTTTACAAGCCCGCCTATTACCTGTCGCACCCGCTCGAGGTTTTTGCAGTCTGGCAAGGCGGCATGAGTTTTCACGGCGGCATGCTCGGCGTGATTGTTGCCATGCTGTGGTTTGCGCACAGCCGCAAACGTACTTTCTGGCAGGTGGCCGACTTTGTTGCGCCCTGCGTCCCTACCGGTTTGGCGGCCGGGCGCGTGGGCAACTTCATCAATGGCGAGCTGTGGGGCCGCCTGGCCGACCCCAGCCTGCCCTGGGGTATGGTGTTTCGGGGGGCGGGGGACGCGCCGCGCCATCCGTCGCAGGTGTACCAGTTTCTGCTCGAAGGCTTGCTGCTGTTTGTCCTGCTATGGTGGTATGCCCGGGCCGAGCGCAAACCGGCGCAGGTTTCGGCCATGTTTTTGCTGGGTTATGGCGTGTTCCGGTTCACGGTGGAGTTCTTCCGCGAACCCGATGCCCATCTGGGATTGCTGTCCCTGGGCATGAGCATGGGACAGTGGTTGTGTGTACCCATGGTGCTTGGCGGTGTGGGTCTGTGGTGGTGGGCGCGGTCACAGCCGACGCCTCGTTCGTAGGGATGGAGTAAACAAGAATAATCTCAGAATAGCGTGCGACTTCAATCCAATAACGAGGAGACGAAAAATGGTTTTGACGAGACGTGATTTTGTGAATGCGGCGGGTGCTTCGGCGCTGGGTGCCATGGCGGGCTCGACCTGGGCGCAAAGCCCGACGGGGCTCAAGATTTCGCACCAGTTTCCGGGCGGAACGCTGACCGAGGGCGACTTCCGCGACCGCCTGTGCCAGCGCTTTGCCCAGGAAGTGGACAAGCGCACGGGCGGCGCGCTCAAGGCGTCGGTGTATCCGGGCGCTTCGCTGATGAAGACCAACGCCCAGTTCTCCTCGCTGCGCAAGGGCGCGCTCGACATGAGTCTGGTGCCGCTGTCGTATGCCGGTGGCGAAGTGGCCGAAACCAATATCGGCCTGATGCCCGCCCTGGTGCCCAGCTACGCCCAGGGCGCTGCCTGGAAGACTTCCGAAGTGGGCAAGCTGCTGTCCAAGGTACTCGATGAGAAGGGCGTGGTGGTGGTGAGCTGGATCTGGCAGGCCGGTGGCACCGCCAGCCGTTCGCGCCCCTTGCTCGCGCCCGACGACGCCAAGGGCATGAAAGTGCGCGGTGGCAGCCGCGAGATGGACATGATGCTCAAGCAGGCGGGCGCTTCGGTGATTACCTTGCCCTCCAACGAAATCTATGCCGCCATGCAAACCGGCGCCATGGATGCGGCGATGACGTCGAGCACCAGCTTCATCTCATTCAAGCTCGAAGAGCTGGCCAAGCACCTGACCACGGGGCGCGACAAGACCTTCTGGTTCATGTTCGAGCCGTTGATGATTTCCAAGGAAGTTTTGGCCAAACTGCCCAAGGCGCAGCAGGACGTGGTGATGGCAGTTGGTGCCGAGTTGGAGACCTTTGCCCGCGACTCGGCCAAGGCTGACGACAAGATCGCCGCCGAAATCTACGCCAAGGCAGGTGCCAAGGTGTACGACATGGACGACGCAACCCTGCGCAAGTGGCAGACGATTGCGCGCGACACGGCGTGGAAAGATTTCAACGACAAGAGCGAGACCTGCGCCGCCCTCTTGAAGGCAGCGCAAAAGCTGCTATGAGCCAGGCCGCGCACGCCGCGGCGGGTGACCCCGGCATCGATCCCGATACGCCCACGCTGCTTCGGCCCCTGGCCCATGCCTTGCAGTGGATCAACCACGCCATGGTGGTCATGGGCATGGTGGCGCTGCTGGTCGCTTCGCTGGTGCTGACCTATAGCGTGCTGTCGCGCTACGTGATGCAGGCATCCACCGACTGGCAGGACGAGGCTGCCGTGTTTTGTCTGGTGGGTGCGACCTTCTTGTGTGGCTCGTTTGTGCAGTCCCTGCGGGGCCATGTGGGCATCGAGGCCATTGCCGGGTTGTTGCCACGCGCGGCCAACCAGGCGCGGCTGGTGTTTGTGGATCTGCTGGGGCTGCTGTTTTGCAGCTTTTTTGCCTGGAAGTCGTGGACGTTGTTCCACGAGGCCTGGGTGGAAAACCAGACCACGTCGTCATCCTGGGCGCCGCCCCTGTGGATCCCCTACGGCCTGATGGCGGCGGGCATGACGCTGTTGAGTCTGCAACTGCTGGTGCAACTCAGTGCCTGCCTCAACGGCTTGCGCAAGCAGCTCACGGGAGCGCGCGCATGAGCATGCTCACGCTGGGCCTTTTGTTTGGTGTGGTGACGCTGCTGTTCATGTTCTCGGGCGCGCCGATTGCCTTTGCGCTGGGCAGTGTGGCCGTGTTGTTCATGTTGCTGTTCATGCCGGCATCGGCGCTCAATACCGTCACCCAGAACGTGTACGAGGAGATGGCCAGCATTACGCTGCTGTCGATTCCACTCTTTATCCTCAAGGGCGCGGCCATTGGGCGATCGCGCGCCGGCCAGGACTTGTACGCCGCGATGCACGTCTGGATGGGGCGAGTGCCCGGGGGCTTGGGCATTGCCAACGTGTTTGCCTGCGCCCTGTTTGCCGCCATGGCGGGTTCAAGCCCTGCCACCTGTTCGGCCATCGGCAGCGCGGGCATTCCCGAGATGCGCAAGCGCGGCTATTCACCCGGCTTTGCGGCCGGCATCATTGCCGCAGGCGGCACCCTGGGCATCTTGCTGCCGCCGTCGATCACCATGATCCTGTACGCCGTGGCAGCAGAGCAGTCGCTGGGGCGGCTGTTTCTGGCGGGCATCATGCCGGGCCTCTTGCTGGTGGCGCTGTTTGCGTTCTATGCCGTGCTGCGCTACCGCCATGAACACCGTCTGGCGCAGGCCGAGTTTGTGCAGACCGGCGCGACTTCGGCTTTGCTGAGCGAAGAGACTTTCACCAACCGCCAGAAGTTCGAGATGCTGCCGCGCGTGGTGCCGTTTGTGCTGCTGCTGGTGGGGGTGATGGTGGCACTCTACGGCGGCTTTGCCACGCCAAGCGAGACTGCGGGGCTGGGCGCGATGCTGGCGCTCTTGCTGATCGCGGTGATCTACGGCGTATGGCGTCCGCGTGACGTGGCACCCATTCTGAAAGCGACGTTGCGCGAATCGACCATGCTGATGATGATCATCGGCATGTCGCTGCTGTTCTCCTACGTCATGAGCTTCCTGCACATCAGCCAGTCCACCGCCGAATACGTGGTGGGCATGCACCTGTCCAAATGGATTTTGCTGGCCACCATCTTGGTGATGGTGATCGTGCTCGGGTTTTTCCTGCCGCCGGTGAGCATCATCCTCATGACCGCGCCCATCATCCTGCCGCCGCTCAAGGCCGCCGGGTTTGACCTGATCTGGTTTGGCGTGCTGATGACCATCGTGATGGAAACCGGCCTGATTCACCCGCCGGTGGGACTCAACATTTTTGTGATCAAGAATATCGCCCCCGACATTGCGCTGAAAGACATCATCTGGGGCGTGCTGCCCTTTGTCGGATTGATGCTGCTGGCGGTGGTGCTGATTTGCGTTTTCCCTGGCATTGCCACCGGGTTGCCTAACGCCGTGATGGGTGCCATGGCGGTGAAACCATGAGCGCGCGTGTGCTGCTACAGGTTACCGGCGCGCTGGCCGAAGTAACCCTGTCCAACGCGGCCAAGTTCAATGCCATGTCGCGCGCGATGTGGCGCGATCTACGCGCCGTGTTTACGCAGATTCAACAGAACCCGCAGTTGCGCTGTGTGGTGGTGCGCGGTGCGCCGGGTCGCGATGGCGGTGCCGGTCATTTCTGCGCCGGGGGCGATATCTCTGAATACGCGGCTTTCCGCTTTGACGAGGCCAGCTTGCGCGCGTTTCACGAGGCCGATGTCTGGGAAGGTCTGCAGGCCATGCTCGATTGCGACCTGCCCATCATTGCCCAGATCGAGGGCAACTGCATGGGGGCAGGCGTTGAAGTCGCCAGTTGCTGCGACCTGCGCTTCGCCAGCGACGCCGCACGCTTTGGTGCGCCGATTGCGCGTCTGGGCTTTCCAATGGCACCGCGCGAAGCTGCCCTGGTGGCGCGCTGTGTGGGCGCGCTCACCGCACGTGAGATGCTGCTCACCGCCGCCGTGCTCGATGCGCCTGAATTGAAACAGCGCGGCTTTCTCAACCAGGTGTTGCCAACGGCTGAACTCGCGGCCCATGTACAGGCGCTTGCCGAGCGCACGCTGCATCTGGCACCTCAGGCCGCGCGTCTGAACAAGCAGGCGCTCAGGATTCTGGAAGCCAGCACGCCGACGCCGGCGCTGACAGACTTGCTGGCCCATTGCTACCAGTACGCGGCGTCGGACGAACATCGCGAAGGCGTGATGGCCTTTGTGGAGAAGCGCCCGGCGCGCTTTGCCGTGTGATGGCAGACATGAATTTCAACCTTTCTTTTGACGTGTGATCTATGGAAAACCACAACCTCTTTGCCGCGCTGCGCGCCGCCTTTCCCGCTGACCTGTCTGCCTGCGCAGTCGAGACCGACAGCGGCCTGTGCTACTCGTGGCAAGACCTCGACCAGGCCAGCGCCATGGTGGCCAATATGCTCGCGTCGCTCGACCTGCCTGCAGGCGCGCGCATTGCGGTGCAGGTGGAAAAGTCGGTGGAAGCGCTGATCCTGTACCTGGCCACCCTGCGTGCGGCACTGGTCTATCTGCCGCTCAACACCGCCTACCAGAGCGCCGAAATGGAATACTTCATTGCCGACGCCCAGCCCTCGGTGGTGGTGTGCACCGGTGCCAATTTCGGCTGGATCAGCAAGCTCGCTTTCAAGGCTGGAACCGCCCACGTGTTCACCCTCAACGAAGACCGTACCGGAACGCTACTGGAGCGTGCCAGCCAGTTCCCTCGCACCCATGGGGTGGCGCAGGCAACGGCCAACGACATTGCCGCCATCATCTACACCAGCGGTACCACCGGGCGCAGCAAGGGCGCCATGCTCACGCACGGCAACCTGCTGAGCAACGCACGCGTACTGCAGACCTACTGGGATTGGCGCACGCCGCAGCAGGGCGGCGACGTGCTGCTGCACGCACTGCCCATATTCCATGTGCATGGCCTGTTTGTGGCGATCCACGGCGCGCTGATCAACGGCAGCAAGATGCTGTGGTGCGGCAAGTTCGATCCCAAGACCGTGCTGCGCCTGCTCTCGCGCTCCACCGTCTTCATGGGAGTTCCTACGCTCTACGTGCGGCTGCTCAACGAACACGGCCTCAGCGCCCAGGCGGTGGCCTCGGTGCGGCTCTTTATCTCGGGGTCGGCACCGCTCTTGATGGAGACCTTTGCGCTGTGGCAGGAGCGCACCGGCCACACCATTCTGGAGCGCTACGGCATGAGCGAAACGGTCATGCTCACCTCCAACCCGTGCCGCACGCAGGATGGCCAGCGCCGTGGTGGCACGGTCGGTGCGCCGTTGCCGGGCCTGCAGTTGCGTGTGCGTGGTGATGCGGGCCAGGACTTGCCGGTGGGAGAGATTGGTGGCATTGAAGTCAAGGGGCCCTCGGTGTTCAAGGGCTACTGGAAGATGCCCGAAAAGACGGCCGAAGAATTTACTGCGGATGGATTTTTCAAGACCGGCGACGTGGGCCACATGGATGCTGACGGCTACGTGACCATCGTCGGGCGCAGCAAGGACCTGATCATCAGCGGCGGCTACAACGTCTACCCGGCAGAAATCGAGGGCTATATCAACGCGCTGCCCGGCGTGGCCGAGAGCGCGGTGGTGGGCGTGGCCGACGCAGATTTCGGTGAAGTGGGCGTGGCCGTAGTGATTGCCAAGCCGGGCGTGGTGCTGCAACCGGCCGAGATTCTGGCCCGGCTCAAGGCGACCTTGGCGAACTTC
Organism: uncultured beta proteobacterium; assembly: GCA_903863395.1. GTDB lineage: Bacteria > Pseudomonadota > Gammaproteobacteria > Burkholderiales > Burkholderiaceae_C > Allorhodoferax. The sequence continues at coordinate 7,409 of CAIPBW010000359.1, read as the reverse complement.
AAAATTCCCAAGCGCTGCGTGGTGGTGGCGGAGTTGCCGCGCAACGCCATGGGCAAGGTGCAGAAGAACGTGTTGCGCAACCAATACCAGCCCTGAGTTGCCGATTGTCCTGCGCACCACGGCGGGGCACGAAACGTCATATAGTTCGGGGCATTGCCCTACGTTGGAGTTAACAATGCAAGTTTTACAGAAGGTCGTGCGCGCACCACAATCCGCCCAGGCAGACTTTGCCGAAATTGCTGCCATGCAGCCCGATCTGGTACTGGCCTTTGGTTCGGTGGACAGCCTGCGCCAAGGGGCGCCGGTGCTGGCGCAAGCCGCTCCCATGGCGCATCGCGCGGGCTGCTCCACGGCGGGTGAGATTTCGCAAAGCGGGGTGGATGATGGATCGCTGGTGGTGACGGCGGTGAAGTTTGGCACCACGCGCGTGGCGCAATCCAGCACGGTGCTCGCCAGCATGGACGATTCGCAAGCGGCGGGGCGCAGACTCGCCGCCGCCCTGCCGGTGGGTGGTTTGCGCGCGATCCTGATTTTTGGCCAGGGCGTGCAGATCAACGGCAGCGCCGTGCTTGCAGGCATGACCGAGATCGTAGGCAAGCAAGTGCCCATCACCGGGGGGCTGGCCGGTGATGGCGGTGCCTTTGCCCAAACCTGGGTGCTTGACGACCAGGGTGTGAGCGACAACCGCCTGACCTGCATTGGCTTGTACGGTGAGGCATTGGATTTTTCCCACGGATCGTTTGGCGGCTGGTCAGCGTTTGGGCCCGCGCGCAAGGTCACGCGCTGCGCGGGCAACGTGTTGTTCGAGCTCGATGGCGAGCCGGCCTTGCAGGTTTACAAGCGTTACCTGGGTGAGCACGCCAAGGACTTGCCTGCGTCGGGCTTGCTGTTTCCGTTCTCGATGGTCGGGCAGGACCACAGCGAGGTGGGGCTGATCCGCACCATTCTGGGTGTGGACGAAGCCAGTGGAAGCCTGACGCTGGCCGGGGACATTGACCCCGAGGGCTACCTCAAGCTGATGCACGCCAGCACCGATGCGTTGGTCGATGGTGCCGAACTGGCGGCGCAGGCGGCGCGCAACATGCAGCACGGCAGCCACGCAGGGCTGGCCTTGCTGGTGAGCTGCGTTGGGCGCAAGCTGGTCATGGGTGGCCGCGTGGATGAAGAGGTAGAGGCCGTGGCCGCCGTGTTTGGCCAGGGTGCCACGCTCACCGGCTTTTATTCCTACGGTGAGATCAGTCCCTTTGGTGCAGCGGTGGAATGCAAGCTGCACAACCAGACCATGACGGTGGCTTATCTGTCCGAGCGCGATTGATCCCTGAAATTCTGGCCTCATGCACAAGCTGTTAGCACGCCAATTCAGACGTTCGTTTGAAGTCACCGACGAGCAGTTGCCCGCCCTGTACCAGGAGCTGGCAACGCTTGCACAGGCGGGTGGGTTGTCGGGTGCTGCACAGCGTGTGCTCACCGATCTGGGCGGTTTTCTGGGCCGAGTAGAAGAGGCTTACCGGCAAAATGACCGCGACCTGGAGCTCAAAACCCGCAGCCTGGAGATGAGCTCCAACGAGCTGACCCAAAGCAATACCCGGCTGCGCGAAGAACTGGCCAGCCGCACCCGCGCCATTGATTCGCTGCGTGCCACGGCGCGTGAACTAATGGCATCGATCGAGACTGAGCACAGTCTGGGCGACGATGACAGTCTGGAGTCGCTCTCGGTAGTGATGCAAGACCTGGTGCGCCAGCACGATGAGAGCCAGCTTGACTTGCGCCAGGCGCTGACCGATCTGGCCCACCAGAAATTTGCGCTTGACCAGCACGCCATCGTCAGTGCTGCCAATGTCCAAGGCGACATCATTTACGCCAACGACAAATTCTGCGAAATCAGCGGTTATACGCGGGGCGAATTGCTCAACCGCAACCACCGCATCCTTAACTCCGGGGTGCACGACAAGAGCTATTTCGCCAATATGTGGAAGGTGATCACCTCTGGGCAGGTCTGGCATGGCGAAGTGTGCAACCGCGCCAAGGGTGGACATTTGTACTGGGTGGCGGCGACGGTGGTGCCCTTGCGCGACAACGCAGGCAATCCGTCAATGTACATCGCCATCCGCACCGACATTACCGAGCGCAAGCGCATGGAAGCCATTACCAAGGCGACCGAATCGCGCCTGCGCCACATCACCAACACCGTTCCGGGCGTGGTGTTCCAGTGGCATGTGGGGCACAGCCAGCAGCATTTCACGTTTGTCAGCGAGCGGGTGCGCGACCTCATGGGCATCACGCCCGAAGACCTGAAAGCCGATGCGGCGCTCTCCGTTTTGCAGATCGTGCAGGACGATCGTGCGCGCGTGTGGCAGGGCGTGCAGGACGCAGCGCGGCGGCGCGTGGGCTGGCGCGGCGAGTACCGGATTGCCAGTCTGGATGGGGCGCTGCGCTGGGTCCGTGCAGAAATCAATCCCGAGCCCGATCTGGCTGAAGACGGTGCCACCGTGTTTGCCGGTATCTGGCAAGACATCACCGCCCTGCGCGAAGCCGATGCCCGTTTGCGCGAAGTCACCGAGAACATTCCGGTGGCGGTGTTCCAGTACTACCGGGGCGCAGACGGCAAGTTCACGATCGCCTTCATCAGCGATGCGATTCACGCCATCTGCGGTGTGTCGGCGACCGATATTCTGGAGAACTCGGCACTGTTGCCAAAACGGGTGCATCCGCAGGACATTGAGTTGTTCAAAGCCAGTTTGTACATCTCCGATCCGCTGGCCGCGGGGCAGGGTATTGACTTTCGCATGGTGCACCGGGAAACCGACGCCGTGGTATGGGTGCACGGCGAGGCCCACCCGCGCCAGGTCTCCAACGGCAGCCTGGTGTGGAATGGTTACCTGACGGACATTACGGCAGCCAAGGAGGCCGCCGAGGAATTGCAGGCAGCCAAGGACGCGGCCGAAGCCGCCAACCTGGCCAAGTCGGACTTTCTGGCCAATATGAGCCACGAGATTCGCACGCCCATGAACGGCGTGATTGGCATGACCGATTTGCTGCTTGATACCACGCTCGATGACGAGCAGCGCGAATACATGGGCATTGTCAAGTCGTCGGCCGATGCGCTGCTGCGCGTGATCAACGACATCCTTGACTTCTCCAAGATTGAAGCGGGAAAACTCCTGATCGAGCACATCCCGTTTCATTTGCGCCAGTCGGTTGATGAGACGCTCAAGGCGGTGGCGTTTCGTGCCAGCCAGAAGGGGTTGGAGTTGGTGTTTGATCAGGCACCCGATGTGCCTGCGGCGGTGCTTGGCGACCCGGGGCGGCTGCGCCAGATTTTAGTCAACATCATCGGCAACGCGATCAAGTTCACCAACAGCGGACAGATCGTCGTGCGCATCGCACGCGTTGACAACTCCGCGCAGGATGACTTGCTGCATTTTTCGATCAGCGATACCGGCATTGGCATTCCAGCGGACAAGATCGCTTCGATCTTCGATGCGTTTGCGCAAGAGGATAGTTCGACCACGCGCCGATTTGGCGGCACCGGCCTGGGCCTGACGATTTGCGCACGACTGGTCACGGCCATGGGTGGGAACATCTGGGTAGAAAGCGTGGTGGGCCAGGGCAGCGTATTTCACTTCACCTTGCGCCTGGCGGCTGACCCCTTGGCGCGCACGCCGGTGGTGGGACCGGTGCGCTTTGATGGCTTGCGGGTGCTGATTGTGGACGACAACGAAGTCAACCGCCTGGTTCTGGTGCGTACCCTCAAGGCGCAGCACATGGTGACGCAGGCCTTTGCGTCCGGGCACGAGGCGCTGCGCTGGTTGCAGGGCGGCCCTGCAGGCGCGGTGGCTTGCGATCTGGTACTGCTGGACGCCCAGATGCCCGACATGGATGGGTTCGCCGCAGCCGAAGCGATGCTGCGCCTGCCAGGATGCGACGCCTTGCCGATCGTGATGCTGTCGTCGTCGAGCACCAAGGGCGATGGGCAACGTGCCAATGCGGCGGGCATCGTTGGTTACCTGACCAAGCCGGTGGCGCGCGACGAACTGCTGCAGGTGATGGCCTGCGTGCTGCAGTTGGATGTACAGCAGGCGCACCCCATGGTCACCAGCCACTCGGTGCGCGAAAGCCAGGTGGTACTCAATGTGCTGCTGGTGGAGGACCACGCCATCAACCAGCGCCTTGCCGTTGCCTTGCTGGAGCGCTGGGGGCACCATGTGGAGGTGGCTGGCAATGGACAGATTGCGCTGGATATGCTGCGCGAGCAGCAGTTCGACATCATCCTGATGGACATGATGATGCCGGTGATGGATGGGCTGGAGGCAACGCAGCGCATCCGTGCCAGCGAAACCAGCCGGCGAACGCCGATCATTGCCATGACCGCCAATGCCATGGAGTCGGACCGGCAGCGCTGCTTGCAGGCGGGCATGGACGACTACCTCTCCAAGCCGATCAAGGCAGCGGAGTTGCAGCAGATGCTGGCCGACTTTTCATCCAGCCACGCACTGCTGGCAACGGCGAGCATTCCGGTGGCGGTTGCGCATTCGGGGTTTGACTACGCGGCGGCGATGCAGGGGGTGGACCAGGAGGTGCTGGAGATCATTGCCCAGGCTTTCATCGACCAGTGGCCCGCCGACTTGCAGAAGATGCGCGACGCGCTGGTTGCGGGCGACCTCGGGCCGGTATTGCATACTGCGCATGCGCTCAAGGGGACGCTTTCGATGTTCGCGGCGCAACCGGCGATTGACCTGGCCTACGAGATCGAGCAGTGTGCGCTACGATCGGAGAGCGTGGGCATCCAGGAGCGCTTGCCGACTCTGGTGGCAGAACTGGAGCGGCTGCTGGCGGCCATTGCCCTGCATGCCACACCTGAACATGACATATTTGATTGAGAGAGGTTGACGCAACGTGGTTCATAAAGTGCTGATCATCGATGACACCGAAGTCAACCTGATTCTGTTCGCGGCTTTGGTCAAGAAGCTTGATAACTGCGAGGGCTACACCTTCGCGCAGGCGCGCGCTGCGCTGGAGTGGGCCCAGGAGCATGTGCCCGATCTGGTGATCGTGGATTACATGATGCCCGACGTGGACGGGCTCGAATTCATCCGCCTGCTGCGTGAGATTCCCGGCCGCGATGCGGTTCCGGTCATCATGATCACAGCCAACGATCAGCGCCAGTTGCGCTACCGCGCGCTCGACCTGGGTGCCAACGATTTTCTGACCAAGCCAGTGGACAAGGTCGAGTTTTTGGCACGTACCCGCAACATGCTGGTGGTGAGCGAGGCGCGCAAGCAACTCGCTGATCGCGCTGCCTGGCTGGCGCAGGAGGTGCACAAAGCCACCACAGAAATCCTGGCGCGCGAGCGCGAAACCGTGATCCGCTTGTGCCGGGCGGCAGAGTTCCGCGACCCCGAAACCGGCGCCCACATTCTGCGCATGGCGCACTATTCGCGCTTTATCGCGCGCGAACTAAGCCTCTCCAACGACGAGCAGGAACTGTTGCTCGAAGCCGCGCCGCTGCACGACATCGGCAAGGTCGGCATTGCCGACAAGATCCTGCTCAAGCCGGGCAAGCTCGACACGGACGAGTTCGATCTGATGAAGAACCACGCCATGTTTGGCTACGACCTGCTGCAAGGCAGTTCGTCGCAGGTGCTGCAGGCAGGTGCCGCCATTGCGCTGGGGCACCATGAAAAATTTGACGGCACAGGCTACCCGTCCGGCCTGAAAGAAAAAGACATTCCGATTTTCAGCCGCATCGTGGCGGTGGCGGATGTGTTTGACGCGCTCACCTCCGAGCGCCCGTACAAGAAGGCCTGGAGCGTTGAAGCGGCAGCGGATTACTTGCGCCAGGGTTCAGGCAGCCACTTCGACCCCGACTGCGTTAACGCATTCTTTCGCGCGTGGGACGATGCGATGGAGATCCGCGAGCGACTGCAAGACGGCTCAACGGCGGCCAATCTGGCCGCCCTTGTCAAACTGCTTTAGGTCAGCACCCGTTACGCCGGGGGCCACTGCCTGCGCCTGCGAGTTGGCGCTATTTCAAGACCAGTACCGGAATCGCTGCATGCGTGAGCACATGCTGGGTTTCGCTGCCCAGCAGCAAGCGCTTGATGCCCCTGCGCCCGTGCGACGCCATCACGATCAAATCGCACTGGTGTTTTTTTGCCGCTGCGATGACCGCGTCGGACACCACATCGGACTTGACGGTCAGTGCAACGGTGGTGACGCCCTTGGCTGCGGCGGCCTTCTTGACCGCGTCCACTACGGCCTGCCCCTCGTCTGACCAGCGCTTTTCGACCCGGCCGACCTCATCGGCTTGCAGGGCGATGCCGCCTTCAAAATAGCTTTGGGGGTAGCGTGGCACCACTTTCAGTGCCACCAATTCCGCCTGGCACAGTGAAGCCAGCGCGATGGCTGACTTGACGGCCTTCTTCGACAGAGCGGAGCCGTCGGTTGCGACGAGAATACGTTGGTACATAGATTTCCTCCTTGCGGCGATTGAACTGACAGATTACTCTTCACCCAGGGCAGAGCCTTGATTTGTATCAAGCAGATACAGTACACGACCTTGCACACTTGCGACCCACCTTGACCGCCACACCTGTGACTCCTGCCTTGCCATCCATCGCTGCCATTGATCCGCACCAGAGCGCTGCGCCCCACGCCGCCCTGCTGGAGTTACTCGACGACCCGCAGGAGTGGAGTGCGTTTAGCCGTCCATCCTCCGAGGCGGGGGAGCGCTGGGAGTCGAGTGTGGTGATTGAAGGCATGCACTGCGCGGCCTGTGCCCTGACGGTGGAAGACGCATTGCTCCGGGTGCCGGGGGTGTTGAGCGTGCAAGTGGGTGCCGCCAGCCACCGCGCCAAGGTGGTGTGGTCGGCAGATCAGGTGCTTCCTTCCGTCTGGATGAAGGCGGTGCAGGCCAGCGGCTACCGCGCCGTGCCCGCCAACGATGTATTTGCCAGCGAGCGGCGCAAGCAGGAGACGCGCAAAGCCCTGTGGCAGTGGATGGTGGCGGGCCTGTGCATGATGCAGGTCATGATGTACGCCTACCCGGCGTATGTGGCGCAACCGGGCGACCTCAGCGCCGAGATGGAGCAACTTTTGCGCTGGGCTTCTTGGGTGCTGACGTTGCCGGTGATCCTGTTTTCCTGCGGACCGTTTTTCAGAAATGCGCTGCGCGATGTGCTTCAGATGCGCATCAGCATGGACCTGCCGGTGGCGCTGGGCATGCTCATCACGTTCTGCGTCAGCACGGCCGGGACCTTCAGCCCCCAGGGGTTGTTCGGCCGCGAGGTTTTTTTTGACTCCCTGACCATGTTCGTTTTCTTCCTGCTCACCGGGCGCTGGCTCGAATTGCGCCTGCGCGACCGCACCGCCGGAGCGCTGGAAGCCTTGATGAACCGTCTACCCGACAG
>CAIPBW010000358.1 GCA_903863395.1 uncultured beta proteobacterium | reverse complement strand
CGCAGAGTTGACGCAGGGGCTGGAGGCTATGCTGGAATAACCGGGGTTGCTTGGTGCTCCCCGCAGACATGGGGACAGGGGCCCATGCGTCATCGCGAGGCCGTCAGGCCGTGACGATCCATGACTTCATGCCTGCATGGACTGCCGCGCTACGCTCGCAGTGACAACTTCCCGTCATCGCGAGCGAAGCGTGGCGATCCATGTCTTCTTGCCTGCATGAAGCCGTGAAACTCCCAACGCTCAGAACTGGTCGGGGTTCTTGCCCTTCATGGGGGCGTAGAAGGCTTTGATGGCGACCATGTCGGCTTCGATGTCGCCGCTGGGGTGGAAGACCGGGCCGATGCCGGTGCGCTTGCGGCCGTAGTCCAGGTACGACATCACGATGGGCACCTTGGCTTCCAGGGCGATGTAGTAAAAGCCGGTTTTCCAGTAGCGCACCTTGCTGCGCGTGCCTTCGGGCGGCACCACCAGGTGCAGTGAGCCGGGGCAGTCGCGCAGGATGGTGGCCGACGCTGACACCAGGTTGTTGGCCTGCGAGCGGTCCACCGGGATGCCGCCCAGCCACACCATCAGGGCGCGAAACGGTGGCTTGAAGATGCTTTCCTTGCCCATCCAGTGCACGTTCAGGCGCAGCGCAAACGCCACCATCAGCGTGAAAGGCAGGTCCCAGTTGCTGGTGTGCGGAGCTGCGATGAACACGCTCTTGGGGCAGTCAGCGCTCATACCGCCCTCGACCTTCCAGCCGGTGATTTTGAGATACGCGACTGAGAGCAGGCGCAGCAGGGTGTTGACTACCGGGGTGTCGAAGATGGTGTGGTGCATGCTGGGCCAGGTCGTGCAGACTTCCTTGCCTCCTGGTTTAGCTCAAATGCTTGCCTGCGATGCCGGCGAGTTCGAACATGGTGACTTGGGGTTTGCCAAACACGGCCAGCAGTTTGGCATCGGCGTTGATGGCGCGTTTGTTGGTGGCGTCTTGCAGGCCGTTGGCCTTGATGTAGTCCCACAGCTTTTTCATCACCTGGGGGCGCGCAATCGGCTCGGCACCGATGACGGCGGCCAGTGCCGCGCTGGGCAGTTTGCCCGAAGCGGCGGTGGTCTTGCGTGGCACCTTGGCCTTGGGTGCTGCGGCTGCTGCCTTGGTGGCGACCTTCTTGGCAGCCACTTTTTTGGCGGGCGCCTTCTTTGCCGCTACGCCGGGGGCGGCGGCGCGCGCAGTGGCTGTTTTTGCCGCAGCCGCAGGCTTGCCAGTGGTCTTGCGCGGCGGGAATTTGCTTGGTGCAAATTCAAAGTTGACCTTGCCCGCTGCGGCGTCCCAGGCCAGCATGGCCTTGAAGGCGCGGCGTGTGCGCATGCTGACAAACTTGTCGAGCATGTCGGTCTTGCCGGTGGCCAGCAGCTTCTGCATCTGCGCGCGTTCGATGGGCTGCTGCAGGATCACCTGGCCGCTCTTGAAGCCGCAGGTGGGCACTGCCTGGGCGTGGGTGGGCACCGAGCGGTCGCAGACGTAGTTCTTGCCGTGCTCGAATACGTGGCCGCCGCAGTTGGGGCAGGTGCCCAGCGTTTCCTGTCCGCTAAAGTCCACCAGCTCGCCGGTCTCATCAGCGTTCTTGTCGTCGCCAAAGTCGAATTCGAGCTTGTAGTTCTTGGTTTCCTCGTCAAACTTGATGACCATTTCGGCGGTGAACGGCCAGCCGGCCTTGGAGCGGAAGCCGTCGAGCGGGCCAATATGGCGGTCACGCAGGAACTGCTCGACTTCGGCTACTTCAAAGGTGCGCCCGGCCGGCGTCTTGCCAAACGAGAAGCCGCAGCCGTCTTCGGTGCCGGACTTGCCGGTGCAGGTGTAGCGGCGGTAGTTTTCCTTGACGATGCCGCCGCAATTGGGGCAGGGCGAGCTCAGCGTGGCGTAGTCGCCGGGAATGGTGTCGCGGTCGTATTCCTTGGCCAGGCGCACCATGCGCTCGGTCATGGCGGCGATTTCGGCCATGAAGGTTTCGCGCTTGAGCTTGCCGTGCTCCATCTGGGCGAGCTTGTATTCCCACTCGCCGGTGAGTTCGGCCTTGGAGAGTTCTTCCACGCCCAGGCCGCGCAGCAGCGTCATCAACTGGAACGCCTTGGCGGTGGGGATGAGTTCGCGCCCCTCGCGCAGCATGTACTTTTCGGCAATCAGGCCTTCGATGATGCTTGAGCGCGTGGCCGGTGTGCCCAGGCCTTTTTCCTGCATGGCTTCGCGCAGTTCGTCGTCTTCCACGGTCTTGCCCGCGCCTTCCATGGCGCCCAGCAGCGTGGCTTCCGAGTAGCGTGCCGGGGGGCGGGTCTTGAGGCCCTTGGGCTCAACGCTGTCGGTCTGGACCTTTTCGCCGGGCTGCACCGGCACCAGGCTCTGGCCCTTGTCGCCGTCCTTGGCGTCGGCCACTTCGTCTGCAGCTTCCTTGCCGTAAATGGCCAGCCAGCCCGGCTTGACCAACACCTTGCCTTCGGTCTTGAAGGCGTGCGAGGACGCGCCAGTGCCGAGCGTGGAGGCAACAGTGGTTATTCGTGTGGTGATTAAATATTCGGCGCTGGGGAAAAACACCGCCATGAAGCGGCGCACCACCAGGTCGTAAATTTTTTGCTCGGCCTCGCTCAGGCCATGCGCCGCCTGCAGCGTGGGGATGATGGCAAAGTGGTCCGACACCTTGGAGTTGTCAAAAATGCGCTTGCTCGGGCGCACGTAGCCACCTTTGAGGGCGGTGGCGGCAAACGGGGCCAGATGCTTCATGCCGCTGTCGGCCAGCATCTCGAAGGTATTTTTGACCACCGGCACATAGTCTTCGGGCAGGGCGCGTGAATCGGTACGCGGGTAGGTCAGTGCCTTGTGGCGCTCGTACAGGCTTTGGGCGATGGACAGCGTGGTCTTGGCGCTAAAGCCGAACTTGCCGTTGGCTTCGCGCTGCAGGCTGGTGAGGTCAAACAGCAGCGGGCTGGCCTGGGTGGTGGGCTTGCTCTCTTCGCTGACGCTGCCCGTTTGGCCGCGCACGGCGTCGGCAATGGCGCGTGCCTGGCGTTCGTTCCAGATGCGGTCGGCGCGTTGCTCGGAGTCTTCGGGGTCTTTCTTCCACTGCGGATCAAACCACTTGCCCGGATACTGCCCGGCTTGTGCGCCGAAGCTGGCGTGGATTTCCCAGTAGTCGCGGCTGACAAACTTGCGGATCTGCTCTTCGCGCTCGACCACCACGCTCAGCGTGGGCGTTTGCACGCGCCCCACGGTGGTCAGGAAGAAGCCGCCGTCGCGCGAGTTGAAAGCAGTCAGCGCGCGGGTGCCGTTGATGCCCACCAGCCAGTCGGCCTCGGAGCGGCAGCGCGCCGCGTCGGCCAGGGGTTGCATCTGGGCGTTGCTGCGCAGCGCGCCAAAGCCGTCGCGGATGGCTTGCGGCGTCATCGACTGCAGCCACAGGCGCGAGACCGGCTTGCCCAGTGGCTTGGCGCCGCCGGCGTATTGCTCGATCAGGCGAAAGATCAGTTCACCCTCGCGGCCCGCGTCGCAGGCGTTGATGAGTTGCCCCACATCCTTGCGCTTGGCCAGACGCACCACGGCGTTCAGCCGCGTCTTGGTTTTGTCCACCGGCTTCAAGTCAAAGTGCGGCGGAATCACCGGCAGGTGGGCAAAGCTCCACTTGCCGCGTTTGACGTCGTATTGCTCGGGGGCCTGGATTTCGACCAGATGCCCCACGGCGCTGGAGACCACGTAGGTGTCGCTCTCAAAATACTCGTCGTGCTTCTCGAATTTGCCCGCCAGCGGGGTGAGCGCCCGCACGATGTCCTGGGCGACCGAAGGCTTTTCTGCAATGACCAATGTTTTCATCTGACTACAATCCGGTTTCTCGCGTGCGCGCAGGCGCGCCCACACATACGCAGGCACGCACATGCGCGCCCATACGACTCACCATACCAAATTTTTCGACGTGGCAAAAAAACCAGCGCTTTCTCCCGCATCCCCATCAGGGCGTCGCATCCAGACGCGGCGCTCCGG
>CAIPBW010000357.1 GCA_903863395.1 uncultured beta proteobacterium | reverse complement strand
GCCAGCGTCGATTTGCCCGAGCCCGACGGCCCCAGCACCACCGTCACGGTGCCGGGTTGTGCGCTCAGGCTGATGTCTTTGAGAATTGGCGTTGCGCGTCCCGTTGCAGTGGCAAATACGTTGTGCAAGTGCACCGCGCCTTGCGGTGCCACACGCTTGAGCGCCACATCGCGCTGCGGATACTGCAGCAGCAGCGCCTCCAGCCGCCCAAAGGCCTCGCGCGCCCCAATAAAACCACGCCAGATGCCCACCATCATGTCAATCGGCGCCAGCGCCCGGTTGGTGAGTACATTGGCGGCAATCATGGCGCCGGGCGACAACTGCCCGTCCACCACCAGCAGCGCGCCCATGCCCAGCGCCAGCGACTGTTGCGTGTAGCGAATGAACTTGCTCACCGCAGTGATGCGATGCGTCACGCCCTGCGCGTGCGTGCCCAAATCGAGCGCCGCCTGATGCCGCTCCACCCAATGGCGCTGCAGATTACCCACCATGCCCATGGGCTCAAGCACTTCGGAGTTGCGCAGCTTGCTGTGCAGGTACGCGTTGACCTCGCCAGACGCCTTGGTAGCCGCCTCGGACGGGGCCATTGCGGCCCGGTGGCCCCACCAAGCCAGCCCCGCCTGTACAAACGCAAAGCCAATCGCCATAAAGCCCAGCCAGGGGTGCAGCATGAACAGCACGCCAATGTAGATCGGCACCCAGGGCGTATCGAAGAAGGCAAAGATGCCGTTGCCGGTGAGGAACTGGCGCACCTGGATCAAGTCGCCAAACGCGCGCGGCGTGCTACCGCCCGACTGGTTCAGGTAGGCATCAAAGCTGGCGTTGAACACGCGCGAGCTGAGTTGCTCGTCCAGGCGCACACCTGCGCGCACCAGCACCCTTGAGCGCATCCACTCGGCAAACGCCATCACGCCAAAAAAGAACAGCGTGATCAAAGACAGCGCCAGCAGCGTGAGTTCGCTGCGGCTGGACATGACGCGGTCATACACTTGCAGCATGTACAACGTGGGTGACAGCAGCAGCAAATTGGCCACCATGCTGAACACGCCCACAGCCCAAAATTCCTTGCGGAACGTTCCCAATACGGCAGTGAGTTCACTGCGCGCAAAAAAACCGGTGTTCTTCATGTTCGTTCTCATCAAGCGGCCGACGCCGCTGGTTGTGCTGCCTGCTGCGCTGCCGCTTGCGCCTGGGCATTGGCCTTGTTGATGGCGGCAATGACCTCGTCACGCGCTCCAAACGCCTGCTGCTGGCCGTCGCGCAGCAGCAGCATCTTGTCGGCCACCGCCAGCACGCTGGTGCGGTGCGTCATCACGACAAAGGTGGTGCCACGCGCCTTGAGTTCGGTAATGGCGCTGGCCAGGGCGGCGTCGCCAGCCTCGTCCAGACTGGAGTTGGGCTCGTCGAGCACCACAAACACCGGGTCGCCATAAATCGCCCGGGCCAAGCCCACGCGCTGGCGCTGGCCACCCGAGAGCATGGCACCATCACTGCCCACCGGGTTGTCGTAGCCTTGGGGCAACTGCAGGATGAATTCATGCAGGCCCACTGCCTGTGCAGCGGCGCGCACGCGGGTCATGTCCAGGTCGCCAAAGCGGGCGATGTTTTCGGCCAGCGTGCCTTCAAACAGTTCCACCCCCTGCGGCAGGTAGCCGATGTGCGGGCCGAGTTCGGCCTTGTCCCAGGAAAAAACGTCGGCTCCGTCCAAACGCACCTTGCCGCCTGCGGCCGACCAGGAGCCCACCAACAGCCGCGCCAGCGTCGTCTTGCCAGAAGCCGATGGCCCCACCACCGCCAGCACCTCACCCGGAGCGATGGCAAAGTTGACGCCGCGCAGAATGGGCGCCGGATTGTTGGGCGCGCCGGCCACCAGGTTTTCCACCGTCAAAAATCCCTTGGGTGCCGGCAAGGCCATGCCCGCGGGTCTGGCCGGCAAGGCGGTAAGCATCTGCTCCAGGCGGCCCCAGGCATCGCGCACATTGACTACCGTGCGCCACTGGGTCACCACCATCACCAGCGGTGCCAGCACGCGCCCACCCAGAATGCCCGAAATGATCAACATGCCGCCACCGCCATTGAGTT
>CAIPBW010000356.1 GCA_903863395.1 uncultured beta proteobacterium | reverse complement strand
CGAGGAGCGGTTGTCATTGCGAGGATGAAAGGCCGTCATTGCGAGGAGCGCAGCGACGTGGCAATCCATGCAGTCCGAAGCCATGGATTGCTTCACTTCGTTCGCAATGACGCAATCCAAAGTCATGGATCGCCACGGCCTGACGGCCTCGCGATGACGGGGTTGGTGGCCTCGCGATGACGAGGTGTTGCTGTGGCCTCGCGATGACGAGTTGTTGCGGCGGCCTCGCAATGACGAGTTGTTGCGGCGGCCTCGCGATGACGAGGTGGCTACACCAGTACTTCCACACAAGGCGGATGCCCGAGGAAGGTTTGGGGGCTGGCGCTGGGGCCGTAGGCGCCGGATTGGAATACGACGACCAGGTCGCCCGCTTGCGCCAGCGGCAGCGTCATCTGGTCGGCCAGCAGGTCCAGCGGAGTGCACAGGGGGCCGACTACCGATGCGACTTCGGTCAACGGAGAGTCGATGCGGTTGCCGATGGTGACGGGGTAGTTCTTGCGGATCACCTGGCCAAAATTGCCGGAGGCGGCAAGGTGATGGTGCAAGCCACCATCGCACACCAGAAACACCTGGCCGCGTGATTGTTTGCGGTCCACGATGCGGGTCACGTAAATGCCGGCCTCGCCCACCAGATAGCGCCCCAGTTCAATCACCAGTTCGGCCTGGGGCAAATCGTGTTGCGCACGCAGGCTGAGTTCGGCCAGGTTCTCACCGATGCGCGCGAGGTCAAGCCGCTGCTCGCCGGGAAAGTAGGGGATGCCAAAGCCGCCGCCCAGATTGAGGCTGCGCACGGGCGACGGGGCGTGCTGCGCCAGACGCAGGGCCAGGGCGTAGGCCTGAAGCTGGGCTGCGCAAATGGACTGCGCCTGCAGATTTTGCGATCCGGCAAACAGGTGAAAGCCTTCAAACGCCAGGCCTGCGCGTGCGATCTGGGTCAGCAATTGCGGCACCTGCTCGGCGTCCACGCCAAACTGCTGGGGGCCGCCGCCCATCTTCATGCCCGCACCCTTGAGGGCAAAGTCGGGGTTGACGCGCACTGCCACGCGCGCGGCCAGTCCCTGTTCCGCCGCGATGCGTTCGAGCAGGTCCACCTCGCGCGCAGACTCGATGTTGATCAGTACCTGCGCTGCCACCGCTTGGCGCAACTCGGTTTCGCGCTTGCCCGGTCCGGCAAAGCTCACTTCGGCCGGGTTGGCACCGGCGTCCAGCGCCAGCTTGAGTTCTCCGGCAGAGGCCACATCAATGCCGTCCACCAGATCGGCCATCACCGCCACCAGCGCTGGCATCGGGTTGGCCTTCATCGCGTAATGCAGTTTGACGGCGGCGGGCAGGGCGCGGCGCAACTCGTGCACGCGCGCGTGCAGCAACGCACGGTCGTAGGCATAAAACGGCGTTTGCCCGACGCGTGCGGCAAGCTGCGTCAGGGCAATGTCGCCCACATGCAGTTCGCCGTTGCGCACGGCAAACTGCTGCATGGGTGCATGCACACGCTCGGCGCGCTCAGGCGGCATGGGCTTGCATCCACTGCGACGACAGCAGTTTGCGGTCGAGCTTGCCATTGGGGTTGCGCGGCAGGGGCGCACTCACCACGTCTATGCTGGTGGGCACCATGTAGGTCGGCATGCGCTGGCGGCAAACGCCGAGCAAGGTGTCTGCGTCAATCGCGCCGACCTGGGGCGCTGGCGTGGCAATCACGCGGATGGCGTGCCCCAGCGTGGGGTGCTCCACTCCAAAGGCCACGCATTCGCCTACCAGCTTGGTGGCGTACAACACCTCTTCCACCTCGGTCGGGCTGACGCGGTAGCCCGAGGTTTTCATCATCTCATCGCGCCGCCCGATGAAGTACAGAAAGCCCTCTTCATCCTTGCGCACCGTGTCACCCGAGAACACAGCGTACTCCGGCAAGGGCAGGCCCGACGCTTGCGCGCTGGCGTCGCTGGGCAGGATCTTGTAGCGCTCTGCCGTCTTGGCGGGGTCGTTCCAGTAGCCCATGCCCACCAGTGCGCCACGGTGTACCAGTTCGCCGGGCTCGTCGGGTTCGCAGGCCGAGCCGTCTTCGCGCAGCACCAGAATTTCGGCGTTGGGAATCGCCTTGCCGATGGAGTCGGGGCGCCGGTCCACTTCTTCGGGCGGCAGGTAGGTGGAGCGAAAGGCTTCGGTCAGGCCGTACATCAGGAACGGCTTGGCACGCGGCACCTGGGCGCGCAGCACCGACAGCGTTTCGCGCGGCATGCGCCCGCCGGTATTGGCAAAGTAGCGCAGCTTGGCTCCAATGGCCCTGGGCCACTCAAACTGTGCGAGCTGGATGTACAAAGGGGGCACGGCCGTCAAGCCGGTTACGCCTTCGTGCTCCAGCGTCCTGAGCAGATCACGCGGCAACAGGTAGTTGAGCAGCACCACGCGCGCGCCCACGTGGAACGCCGTTGTCAACTGGCTGAATCCCGCGTCAAACGACAGGGGCAAGGCAGCAAGCAAGGTGTCGTGCGCGCTGTTTTCCAGGTAGGACGCCACGCTCTTGGCACCCGCCACCATATTGCGATGCGACAGCACCACGCCCTTGGGTTGGCCGGAGCTGCCCGAGGTATAGAGAATGGCCGCCATGTCGGTATCGATGACGCGGTGCGCCCGACCCGGCGCGCACTGCATCCATGCGCTCCAGGGGGTAACGGTCAGGTGGCTGTTGGTATGCGCGACCTCATCGGCGGCGTGGGCGTCGGTCAGGACCACATGGCGCAGGTCAGTGCAAGCCCGCAGCGCATCTTTGAGCAGGGCAAAGCGGGCGGCCGAAGTCACCAGCAGGCGCACATTGCAATCCTTCAGAATAAAGGCAACCTGATCGGGTTTGAGCAAGGGGTTGATTGGCACAAACACGCACCCGGCGGCGGCAGCGCCAAAGCTGGCGACTACGGTCTGGGGGCACTTCTCCAGGTAGATGCCAACGCGCTCGGCGCGCGCCAAGCCCGTATGGACCAAGGCGCTGGCGAATTGTTCGACCTGGGTTTGAAGCGCCGCGTAATTGAGGTGCGCGCCAGCATAGGTGAGGGCCGTGGCCTGCGGCGTGCGCTCGGCGCTTTTTTGGACCAGCTCGCCGAGCAGGGAAGATTCCATCATCACTCCATCACTCCTGTGCAGCAAACCCGGTGCGCGGGGTTTGCGGTTCAATAGCCCAGTCTGCCTCGTCAGCAACGCAGCAGCGCGCGCGCCCCTGCGATTTGGCGCGGTACATCGCGGCGTCGGCGGCATTGAGCATGGCGCGTGCGTCGCGCGTCATGCCCTTGGACAGGCAGGCCACGCCGATGCTGATCGTCACATGGCCCGACACCGGCGAGGCGGCGTGGGCAATGCCTTCCTCGCACATCAGGCGCAGACACTTCTGCGCTGTTTCAAGTGCCTCTGCCAGACTGGTGGAGGGCAGCAGCACGACAAACTCCTCGCCGCCGTAGCGCGCCACCAATTCACCGGCGCGGCGCACACACCGCAGCAGCACCTCGGCAACCCGGCGCAGGCAGGCGTCGCCCGCGAGGTGGCCGTAGTGGTCGTTGAACTTCTTGAAGTGATCAATGTCCACCATCAGCAGACTCAGGTCGGACCCGGTACGGGTGGCACGTTGCCACTCGGTCGTGAGCATCTCGTCAAAGTAGCGGCGATTGGCCAGACCGGTCAAGCAGTCGGTGGTGGACTGCACCGTGAGCGTGCGGTTGCGCGCTTCCAGTTGGCGGCCCTTGCGGATGAGCTCGGTGACATTGACGCGAAGTACCAGCAGATAACCCTCGGGCGTGGTGGCCTCGTAGTTTTTTACCCAGCGGTCAAAGGGGAGCTCCTGCAAAGGCGGCTCACCATGGCGGGGACGCGCAACTTGCACCTGCATGGATGGCGTGGGGGCCAGACCGTCCTCGTCGGTAATCATCTGGCGCTCGTGCTGAACGCTCTGCAACGAGTCGTAGGTCTTGCCGATGTCATCGGGCACATAGAAGCCCATGCGCAGGCGGTTGTCCTGGTTGTTGTAGAGCACCAGTTGGTCGCTCTCGTCCCAGATTTCCAGACCCACGTCCACCGCATCCAGGCTGGTGGCCAGAAGCTGGCGGATCTGAAGCAATTCGAGCTTGATGTCCGATGCCTCGTTGGGGTCGGACGGGTTGTGGCGGTGATCCCTGTGGGGATCAGGATGGGGCGGCATGAATACGAAATTCATGACGCACCCAAGCGAGGCCGCGCGCGTGTGCAAGCACGAGGGGCAAGGGTGGGTGGTGGGCGCATGACGCTATGCCTTTTTCAATCGGGTTTGCACAGATAGGTTGCAAGTCTGGTGGGCACAGGGACCAGCGGCGTTGCGCTTTCTCAAACACGCGCACCGTGCGGCTGAAAGCGCACAGTCGCGCTGCCGTCAGGGCGAGTCCGGGGGCAGCAGCGGCAGCACCAACCTGCGCAGGAACAGGCCAACGCCGCCCCAGAGCGTGATAAACCAGAACGGCACACCGCCTGCGGGGTTGCCTGGATAACTCCATTGGCCTGAGAACACGCCCACATATTCGACCGCCGCACCGAGCAGCACCATGTACCCCAGGTAGGCCAGGTCCAGGCGCTGGTGGAACAGGTACACACCCACCAGCAGCAAGGCAGCGGTGACTTGCAGCAAGCGGTCTGCGTCGGCAATGGTGGCAAAGGCCAGCGCGTACAGCGCCGAGAGCAGCCACACTTGCACGCGCCGGTCGTGTGGCACCTCGCCCCCGAGCACGCGCTTCACGTGCAACAGGTAAAACCCCCACATGAAGATCTCGTACACGGGCATGCCCAGAACATCGGGAGAGCTGAAGCGGAAGATGCCTTGCTGCAGCGAAACTGCATTCATCAGCGTAAAGAAGAAGCAGGCCCCCAGGTAGAGCAGGGCGTCGGCGCGGCGCACGGGGCGAAACGTGATCCACCATAAGACCAGCAGAGCCGCCAGCTTGGCCCCGTTGCCCGGGAGCCAGGCAATGATGGCCAGTGAGGCAGGAACTTGCAGAAGAAGCGGCAGGCGTGAGCGCATAAAAAAATGGGGCCGATGGTCACCCACCAGCCCCGCCCATTGAAAGGGTTGGCAACGTCGAATTAACCGTTACGACGGCGGCGTGCTGCACCCAGTCCCAACAGGCCCAGGCTCACCAGCGCCAGGCTGGCGGGTTCGGGTACATAGCCACGGCCGGGGTCGTTGCTGGTTTGCCCGAAGACCCCGGTGCGTTGGAAGCCGGGGTCGTTCCAGTCCGGGTTGTTGTCGATCTTGTTGCTAAAGCGTACATCGCGGGTGCCAAACACGGTGCCGAACCAGTCGGAATTGAGTTGTGCTGCCCACAGGCCGTCGAGCGCGTCGAACTTGCCATCGGTATTCATGTCCACCACGTTGGCGTACGAGTCAGCAGAGCCCGACTGGTTGGCCAGCGCAGTGTCGATCGTGCCTTGAATGAAGGTGGTTGCGTTTGCCGGATTGATACCGCTGGCAAATGCCAGGCGACCCAGGAAGATCCCGTCAGTCACGCCAGTGAAGGACGCGTCACCCGTGCGTCCACCAGGCGTGAGCGTGTCAATCGCGACGATGGTGTTGGCCAACGTGGGGTCATCCCAGTACAGGTCGATGAAGCCGCCGGTGGATTGCAGGCTAAAGAGCGTTCCGGACTGGCCGATGCTGGTCTGCGTTGCGCCATGGAACATGGCAGTGATCTGGCCACCCAGCGTGGGAAAGATCTGGTCGGCAAAGAACGGTGCAGTACCTGCACTGTTGATGTCGTTGCCAAGGTCTCCCGCACCCGCTGAAGCAGGGCTGGGCTTGCCTGCGCGCATGACGCTCACCTGTGCAACACCCCAGTTACCTTCGGCAGCGCCGCTGCAACCGGCGCAGGAGTTGGTGTTGTTCAGGGGGATGCCTGTCAGCGGATTCACACCCAGGGCAGTTTGCTCGAGGTTGGTGAACTGAAAGTACAGCGGGCCCGACGGCAGTGCGACCGGATTGGCCATAGCGCCTGCACTAAAGACCGCGCCGATGGCGAGGTTGAGAAGTTTGAATTTCATCGTTAGCTCCTGGGGTGGTTGAGTGACGACCACCATGTGAGCATCTTCTGTGCCATCCATCGTGCCGTGCTGCAAGCTGTTGAAATTGAACGGATTTTTGTTTGTGTGCTGGCGACACGGGTGCGGCTTGCTAAGAAAGTGTAAAAGCCGTCGACACAAAAACGGACCGTCCCGAACTCGACGCGGCTGCGCTACGCATAGCGGCCAGGTGACAGCAGCGCATGCGGATCGAGGCTGCTGCGCAAACGGTGGGTGAACGCCTTGGAGTTGCTCTGCAAATCGTTGAGCAGCGCCATCGACTCAATGCCGACCCGGTAGGGGAACCAGCCGTGGCTTCTGCCCGTGTGCAGCAGTTCGGCGTAGCAGTCCCACGCCACATTGGCGGCCTGTGGCTGATGCTTGTCAAACAACAGCGGAATGGTGCTGTCAAAGAGTCTATCGTTGACCGAGGTCAGCGTGATCAGCGGCTCCATGGCATGGCGCTGCGTCACCTGGCACACCATGTCAACGTAGGCGCGCACGCTGCTGGGCCGCATCGGAACCAGTGGCGCGTACCAGAGCAGGCCACAGCCATCGTGTGCGGGGTTCTTCGGGCCATCCGG
>CAIPBW010000355.1 GCA_903863395.1 uncultured beta proteobacterium | reverse complement strand
GGCCGATGCCAACTGGAAGGGCAAAGTGGCCGAGATCACGACCACCGAATTCGTCAACGGCGCACCGCAAAAGCGCGTTGCGCGCTTTCGCGCCTACGACTCGTATGCCGCAGGCTTCAAGGACTACGCGCAACTGATTTCGCAAAGCCCGCGTTACGCCAAGGCACGCGAGCAGACTGGCTCGGCCGTGGCCTTTGCCAGCAGCTTGCAGAAGGCCGGTTACGCCACCGACCCGGACTACGCAGCCAAGCTGAGCCGCGCCATCAACACGACCATGGCGATCCGTCGCGCACAGGCCTGAACCAGGAACCATCATGGGAATTCTGAACGTCGGCACCCAGGCTTTACAGGCCAACCAACTTGCCCTGCAGACGGCAGGCAACAATATTGCCAACGTCAACACGGCAGGCTACTCGCGCCAGTCGGTGGTGATGCAGGCCAACCCGGGGCAGTTCAGCGGCGGCGGCTACATCGGCAAGGGCGTGAGCGTCCAGACCATCCAGCGCAACTTCAGCGCCTTTCTCACACGCCAGTCCACCGTGGCCGGGGCCACGCAAGCGGCCGATACCGCACGCGCTGACAAGCTCAAGCAACTCGAAACCATTTTCCCCGGTGGTGCCAATGGCCTGGGCGCGTCGATCAACGACATGCTCAACGCGTTTGCCGACGTGGCCAGCGCCCCTACCGACCTGACCGCGCGCACCGTAGCGCTGACCCGCATCGACGAGACCGCCTCCAGAATGCGCTCGGCCTCGCAGCAGATCGACGATCTGCAAACCAGCCTGACGCAGGAACTCACCGACAAGACCATCGCCGTCAACAACCTGACCAAGAGCATTGCCACGGTCAACCAGGAAATTGCCCGCGCCAGCGGCACCGGACAAAGCCCCAACGACTTGCTCGACAAGCGCGACCAGTTGATCCGCGACCTCAACCAGTACGTGCAGACCACATCGGTGGCCGCCGACGATGGCACGGTGAGCCTGTTCATTGGCGGCAGCCAGATGCTGGTGATGGGCGGCGACGCTGCCACCGTGTCGCTGGGCAAGGACGCGTACGGACAGATCAACACCAAGCTCACCGTGACGCTCAACAGCCAGACCACCACCATGGACGAGAACACGCTCGGTGGTGGCGAGATCTCGGGTCTGCTGCGCTTTCAGAACACCGACCTGGCCGAAGGCCGCAACCTGCTCGGACGCCTGACCATGGCGGTCACCGAGTCGATGAACGCACAACACAAGCTTGGCATCGACCTCAACGGAAATCCTGGCACCAACCTGTTCACCCCGGTCACGGCGGCAAGCTTCAAGGTGCTGCCAGGCACGGCACCGGCCAACACCGGCACGTCCACTTTGACGATGGGCATCAGCGATGCGTCGCAATTTGCCGCGTCCGACTACGAAGTCAACTTTTCCTCACCCACGGTGGGCACCATCACGCGCCGCTCTGACGGCGTGGTGAGCAACTTCAACTTTGCCGCCACCAACCCGGTGGTCATCGACGGCCTGACCATCACCCAGGGTGGTGGCGCGGCGGCGGCAGGCGACCACTTCCTGATCAAGCCCTACGCCACCTCGGCCAGCACCGTCAGCCGCCAGTTTTCCACGCCCAGCACACTCGCCGTAGCCAGCCCGGTCGCCGGGCAAATGGGTGCAGCCAATCGCGGTAGCCTGGAGCAGGTATCGCTCACCGCGCGCAGCAATCCACCCTCGGTCACGCCGGTCAAGCTCACCTTCAATGGCGCAGGCGGCTACACCCGCAGCGACGAGGTGCCGCCCAACACCACCACCTTTGCATTCACGCCCGGCGTGGCGATTGAAGGCACCACACCTGCCACCACGCCGCTATCGCAGTGGAGCGTGGTGCTCCAGGGCACACCCCAGGCCGGTGACACCTATACCGTGGGCAACAGCAAAGTGCTTACCGCTGCTGGCACCATGAACTACAAGATCAACGCCGGTAACGCCAGCGCCATGATGAACCTGCGCGACCTGACCATGGTGGACGGCGCGTCCCTGAGCGACGGCTATGCCGGTCTGATTTCGCAAATCGGCATTCGCACGCAAAGCGCCAACTACGCCGCCGATGTGTCGAGCTCGATTGCCACCCAGCTCGACAACGACCGCGCCAGCGTCTCCGGTGTGAACCTGGACGAAGAAGCCGCCAAGCTGCTGCAGTACCAGCAGGCGTACCAAGCATCGGCCAAGATGATCCAGATCGCACAGGGCATTTTTGACACCCTGATTCAAGGGCTGGGCCGCTAACGCGGTCGCAGCAGGAGTAAGACCATGTCCGCCAATTCCTATTCCCGCGTCGGCTCAGCCAATGCCTACGATGTTGCCCGCAGCAACCTGATGGGGCGCCAGACGGCGCTGGCCAATTTGCAGGAAGGTCTGACTTCTGGCAAGCGCGTCACCCGCGCCAGCGACGACCCTACCGCTGCGGCGCAGGCCGAACGCGCGCTCAACCGCATCAGCCGCATCCAGAGCGACCAGCGCGCGCTTGAATCCCAACGCACATCCATCACCCAGGCAGAGGGCACGCTGGGCGACGTGAGCGACGCGCTGCAAAGCGCGCGCGATCTGGTGATCAGCGCGGGCAGCAGCACCACTACCCCAGCGCAACGCCAGATCATTGCCGGCCAACTCAGCGCCCTGCGCGACCAGATGCTCAACCTGGCCAACACCAAGGACACCAACGGCCAACCGCTGTTTGGATCCCTGGCCAGTGCGCTCGCACCATTTACCGGACCCCAGGCCAGCGCGCCCGACTACACCTTCAACGGCCTGCCCGGGCAAAGCACCAGCAGCGAAGTGGCGATCCCCTTCAGCCTGGATGGCAACGCCGCCTTCATGCACAGCGCCGCGACCGACGGCGTCTACAACGTCACCACCAGCGCCATCCCGACCACGCGCCAGTTTTCCAGTGGCAACGTGAGCGTGAGCAACGCCGCAGCCGTCACGGGTGCCAGCTACGCCATTGCCATCACTGCGGTGGACACCACCACCACGCCCGGCACCACCACCGTGTCCTACAGCGTGACCGACAACAGCACCCCACCAGTTACCAGCACCCAGACCGCCCCCGGCTACCCCACCGGGCAAAGCGCCTCAATCGCGGTGGCGGGTATGGCCGGTCTGTCGCTCACCATGAAGGGCAGCCCGGTCGTGGGCGATACGCTGAACGTGGCACCCAGCCCCAGCATCTTCAGCGTGATTGACAACGCCATCCGCGACATTGGCAGCGCCAGCAACAGCAACGCCGCCATCCAAGCCATCGGCCAGGCAGTCAACAACATCGACATCGGCCTGCAAAAGGT
>CAIPBW010000354.1 GCA_903863395.1 uncultured beta proteobacterium | reverse complement strand
TATTTGTGATCACAAACCAGAAAAGCCGTATGATCGATACTTCGATTTTCCGGAGCGCACCATGCCCCAATCCCTCAAGGAATTTCTAACCCAGCACCACATACACGAGGTGGAATGTGTCATCCCCGACATGACTGGCATCGCCCGCGGCAAGATCCTTCCACGTGATCTTTTTCTGTCTGCGGGGGAAATGCGCTTGCCCAAAAGTGTGTTGCTCAATACGGTCAATGGGCAGCAGCCCGACAACGGCCCGTTTGTGGGCGACACCGATCCCGACATGGTGTGTATCCCCGATGCCAGTACCGTGCGTATCGTGCCGTGGGCTGCCGAACCGGTGGCGGTCGTGATCCATGATTGCCAGGAGTGGGACGGCTCGCCAGTGCTCTTGTCTCCAAGAGGCGTGCTGCGCCGCGTGTTAGCCCTGTACCAGGCCCAGGGTTGGCACCCCATCGTGGCCCCCGAGATGGAGTTTTATCTGGTGGCGCGCCAGCAAAACCCGCACGAGCCTTTGCACCCGCCGCTGGGGCGAACCGGTAAACCAGAAGCCGGGCGGCAGAGTTACTCGATCGACGCAGTGAACGATTTCGATCCGTTCTTCATGGAGCTCTCCAACTTTTGCAGTCAACACAAACTGGGGGTGGAGACGCTGATTCATGAGGCGGGGCCGGGGCAGATGGAAATCAACTTCTCACACGGTGAACCGATGGACCTGGCCGACCGCGTCTTTCTGTTCAAGCGCACGGTGCGTGAAACTGCGCTGCGTCACGGCATTTTTGCCACCTTCATGGCCAAGCCCATGGAGCAGGAGCCGGGTAGTGCCATGCACATTCACCAGAGCATCAATAACGCGCAAGGGCAGAACATTTTCAGTAAGGAAGATGGGAGTGCCAGCGAACTGTTTTTCAGCTACATCGCAGGACTTCAGACCTACATACCCTCTTTGATGCCGATGTTTGCGCCCTACGTCAACTCCTACCGGCGACTCTCGCCGTTCATGTCAGCCCCCATCAACGTCCGTTGGGGAGACGACAACCGTACCTGTGGCATTCGCGTGCCCAAGTCTGCTCCCGCGTCACGCCGGGTCGAGAACCGGGTGCCTGGTGTTGACGTGAACCCCTACCTGGCCATGGCTGCCACACTTGCATGCGGTTACCTGGGTATGCGCGACAAGCTCCAACCAAGCGAACCAACCGTCGATAGCGCGTGGAGTATCAGCCACGAGTTGCCGCGCCATCTGGAGGATGCGATCAGCGCCATGCATTCCAGCGAGCCGATGCGCGAAGTGCTCAGCCCCGCCTTTGTGGATGCCTTTTGTGCCGTGAAAGAACTGGAATACGCCACCTACAACCGCGTCATCAGTTCGTGGGAGCGTGAACACCTGTTGCTTCTGGTGTAGGACAAACCCATGCAAACGCCAGCCCTGCTCGCGCGCGAGCGCCAGGCCTACACCGAGCGCAATCCGAAGTCCGCAGCCCAGGCGGCTCGCGCGGAGCAGCACATGTTGTTTGGTGTGCCACTGCACTGGATGACCGATTGGGGCACGCCGTTTGCCCTGCAAGTTTCCAGCGCGCAAGGCGCGCACCTGATGGACATGGATGGGCACACCTTGGTCGACTTCTGTTTGGGTGACACCGGTGCCATGTTTGGCCATTCACCCAAGGCGGTGTCACGCGCCCTCGCAGAGCAGGCCACGCGCGGTTACACCACGATGCTCGCCAGCGCGGATGCAGCCGTTGTGGCGGAAACACTGGCGCAACGCTTTGGACTGCCAATGTGGCAGTTCGCCATGACGGCCACCGACGCCAATCGCTTCGTACTGCGCTGGATTCGTGCCGCGACACAGCGCAAGGTGCTGATCGTGTTCAACGGTTGCTACCACGGCACGATCGAGGATGTGTTTGTCGATCTCATTGATGGAGTGCCTGTGCAGCGAGCCAGCCTGCTCGGCCAGGTGCATGACCTCACCCGTACCACGCGTGTTGTGGAGTTCAATGACCTCCCGGCGCTGCAAGCAGCGTTGGCACACGGAGATGTCGCTTGCGTCCTGGCCGAACCGGTGATGACCAATATCGGCATGGTGCTGCCACAGCATGGGTTTTGGGAACAGGCGCAAGCTTTGATTCGCCGCCACGGCGCGCTATTGGTGATGGATGAGACGCACACAATCAGCAGCGGCCCCGGCGGCTACTGCCAAGCCCACGGATTGACGGCGGATGCCATTGTGATTGGTAAGCCTCTGGGGGGTGGCATGCCCTGTGCAGCCTATGGGTTCAGCGCCGAGTTATCCCGGCGCGTAGTAGCGGCCAAGAACAATGCGCCGCCCGGACACTCGGGCATCGGCACCACCCTCACCGCAAACCTGCTTGCAATGGCTGCCATGCGCGCCACACTCACCGAACTGATGACGCCGGCAACATACGCGCCTATGCTTGCACTGGCAGCTGTACTTTCCGATGGCTTGCGTGGGGCCATTGCACAGCACAATCTGCCGTGGTGCGTGACACAGGTCGGTGCACGAGTCGAATTCCAGTTTTGTGCAACCCACCCAGTCAACGGCACACAGGCGGGTCAAGCCCTAAATCCCGCGCTGGAACACGCTATTCACCTGTACCTGCTCAATCGTGGAGTGTTGATCACACCGTTTCACAACATGATGCTGGTCTGCCCAGACACTACAAAGGACGATGTGCACCGTCTCCTGCGGGCTTTCAATGCTGCGCTGTCCGAACTCACAGGAAATACCTTCCATGGTTAAAAGCCACATTACCGCAGTGCCAGCCAGCTTCACCCAGCAAGACAGCACCTATGCCACGTTGCGCCAGTGGATCACGGTAGGGAAATTCGTTCCCGGTGAACGGCTGAAGATTCGCAATGTGGCTGCCAGCATGGGTGTCGGTGAAATGCCGGTGCGCGCCGCTCTCCAACGCCTCGCCGCAGAGGGCGCTCTGGTCAATGTCCCGAATGCCGGCGTCACGGTGCCACAGCTCTCCCTTCCCGAGTTCGATGACTTGCTGCAAATGCGCATGCTGCTCGAAGGTGAAGCGGCTGAACGCGGCAGTTTGCGACTTGACGCAGCGCAGAAACTGACGCTTAGAAAGTTGTGCCAGCGCATGTCCAAGGCATTGAAGTTGGGTGATGCTGATGCTTACCTGGTTGCCAATGAAGATTTTCATGTGCTGTTGTATCGCGCGGCCGGCTCACCCACGCTGTTTGCGCTGATCGACACACTTTGGCTCAAGGCCGGACCGATTTCGAATCAGCTGTTTGACATACCCAAGGCGAGTGCCGTCCTCAACGATGCACACGCAGACGTGGTGCGTGCCCTGGCGAATAACGACAACGCAGCGGTGCGCCGTGCCATCGAAAAAGATATCTTTGTCGCCGGGCAATTCTTGAGGCAGCTGTATCGCAAGAAGTAGCGTCAAAGCCTATTGAAAAGAAAATAGGCTCAGCTTGACGCTTGCGATAAAGATCTTCTCTCCCGTGCTGCAAGCCTTATGGGCACCACCATGGCGGGCTTTGTCCGTAGCGCCGCCAAAGAGAAAGCACAAGCCCTGCTGGAGCAGGAGTCGCGGGTGACGCTCACCAAACGCGATTTTCTTGCCTTCAACGCTCCTTTGTGAAGTTCGACCTTGATCATCGCCTGCCCTGCTGGAATCGGTGTGGCCACCCAACTTGCGCCGCTGCGGCAAGGTGACTTCGCTGGGCGCTTACCAAATTCGCCGCTCACAATGAGCCGCATCGCGCCTGATACGTCATCGGGTGCGCGGCGGTACAATGCAACGCTCTTGCGGCTGT
>CAIPBW010000353.1 GCA_903863395.1 uncultured beta proteobacterium | reverse complement strand
GTTTCGCTGCCGTTGTCGTCCACCAGCACGGCCAGGTCCGTCACCGGATACGACCCCGCCATAGCGCTCCCGGCCAGCCCCAGCATCAGCACACACAACAGCCGCGCAACGGCGCGCAACAACACCGTCCCCAAGGAGTCTTGCCTGTTGGTCATCGTGGGCGCCCCGGGCTGGTCATCGCGCGCGCCCTGTTTCGGGAACCGAAACAGCAAATGGAACACGAACCGTAGTTTCGTCCTTGCGAGGAACGAAGCGACGCGGCAGTCCATGCAATCCGGGATTCATGGATTGCTTCACTGCGTTCGCAATGACTGAGCAGTGGCTCGCGATGACGGGAGTGGTTGTTCGCAATGACGGAGAACGGAACATGGAGAGCAGCTCCGTTTGCTAAAAGGATTTGTTGGGCATGAGAACGTAGCGGGCGGGGAATCGTTCTGGTTGCGGGAACTTTACCGCAAAGTCTGTGCCAGTGCCACGCCGGTGTGCGTGCCCAGGCGCACCACGGCCTCGGGTGTGGCTTGCGCCACCACGCGCCCACCCGCGCTGCCGCCTTCGGGGCCGAGGTCAATCACCCAATCGGCCTCGGCAATCACGTCCAGATCGTGCTCGATCACCACCACGCTGTGGCCGCCCACCACCAGGCGGTGCAGCACGTGGATGAGCTTTTCCACGTCGGCCATGTGCAGGCCCACGGTGGGCTCGTCCAGCACATACAGGGTGTGCGGCGCTTTCTGGCCTCGGCGCGTGATGTCGTCGCGCACCTTGGAAAGCTCGGTCACCAGCTTGATGCGCTGCGCCTCGCCGCCGCTGAGCGTGGGCGAGGGCTGGCCCAACGTGAGGTAGCCCAGCCCCACGTCCTTGAGCAGTTGCAGTGGGTGCGCAATCACCGGCATGGCAGCAAAAAACGCCACCGCCTCGTCCACCTCCATCTGCAGCACCTCGCCAATATTCTTGCCGCGCCAGGTGACGGCCAGGGTCTCGGGGTTGAAGCGCGCGCCCTTGCAGGTTTCGCACAGCACCTTCACATCCGGCAAAAAGCTCATGCCAATGGTGCGGATGCCCTGCCCTTCGCAGCCCGGGCAGCGCCCCTCGCCGGTGTTGAAGCTAAAGCGGTTGGCCGCGTAGCCGCGCGCCCGGGCTTCGAGCGTGTCGGCAAACAGTTTGCGGATGGTGTCCCAAAAGCCGATGTAGGTGGCCGGGCACGAGCGCGGCGTTTTGCCAATCGGGGTCTGGTCCACTTCGAGCACGCGGTCAATGGCCTCAAAGCCGCTCACGCCCGCGCAGCCGCTCCAGTCCAGTGCTTCGCCCCCCGCCAGTGCGTCGCGCCCAGCTTTGGTGCTGCGCTTGTGCACCGCCATCTGCACATTGGCCAGCAACACATCGCGCGCCAGCGTCGATTTGCCCGAGCCCGACACCCCGGTAATGGCCACCAGGCGCTGCAGCGGCAGCGCCACCGTGACGTTTTGCAGGTTGTGCAGCGTGGCGTCGTGCACCGTCAGCCAAGGCGCGGCGTCGGTGGCCGCCCCCACCTCGCGCCGTAGCGACAGCGGGTGCTTCATGGCGTGCAGCAGGTAGCGCCCGGTCTGCGAGTCGGGCGCGGCTTGCAGATCGGCCACCGAGCCCTGCGCCACCAGGCGCCCGCCGCGCTTGCCCGCGCTGGGGCCAATGTCGATGATGTGCTCGGCGTGGCGAATGGTGTCCACGTCGTGCTCCACCACCACCAGGGTGTTGCCCTTGTCGCTGAGCGACTGCAGCGCGCCGAGCAGGATGCGGTTGTCGCGCGCGTGCAGCCCGATGGTGGGCTCGTCGAGCACGTAGCACACGCCTTGCAGGTTGCTGCCCAACTGCGCCGCCAGCCGGATGCGCTGCGCCTCGCCGCCGCTGAGCGTGGGCGCACCGCGGTCGAGCGTGAGGTAGCCCAGGCCCACTTCTTCCAGAAACTCCAGGCGGCTGCGAATCTCGGGCACCAGGTCGCGCGCGATGTCGGTCTCGCGCGTGCTCATGCCACCTGCCAGTTGCAGCGTTTGCACCCAGGCGCGTACGTCGCTTACGCACAGGCGTGCAATCTCGGTAATGCCCACCCCGGCAAACTTGACGGCGCGCGCCATGGCGTTGAGGCGCGTGCCCTGGCAGGCCGGGCAGGCGGCGTCGTGCAGGTCTTCGATATCGGCCTCGGCAAAGGTCTGCTCGCGCCCGCCACCGCTGTCGTCGCGCACCGAGTCGTCAAACACCTTGCGCTGCTCGCGCGTAAGCGCCACGCCCGTGCCCACGCACTCGGGGCACCAGCCGTGCTTGCTGTTGTAGCTAAACAGCCGCGGGTCAAGCTCGGCGTACGAGGTGGAGCACAGCGGGCAGGCACGCTTGGTAGAAAACGCCTGCAAGCGCCCAATGCCCGCCGTGGGCGCACCCTCGGCCATGGCAGTGCCCAAGCCGTCCAGATGCGAGAGCACCTGCACCACGCCTTTGCCGTGCTGCAAGGCGCTGGTGAGTGC
>CAIPBW010000352.1 GCA_903863395.1 uncultured beta proteobacterium | reverse complement strand
GTCATCGCGAGCGAAGCGCGGCGATCCATGACTTTCGGACTGCATGGACTGCCACGTCGCTTCGCTCCTCGCAGTGACGGGTCATTGGCTCATGGACCTTGTGCAACTTCGGCTACCCGAAACAAGGGCCAGCAAAAGCCCGGTTTTCACCCCGCAGCCAGTTTGCCTGCGGCCAGTTTGCCCGCGGCCAGTTTGCCCACGACGCCAGTTTGCCGGCTATGCCAGCTTGCCCGCCACCCAGGCGCGCACGCTGTCCAGGGCGCTGGTGAGTTTGCTGGGGTCGGTGCCGCCGGCCATGGCCATGTCGGCTTTGCCGCCGCCCTTGCCGCCGACCTGACCGGCGACAAAGTTGACCAGTTCGCCAGCCTTGACGCGTTGTGTGGTGTCGGCGGTTACGCCCACGGCGATCTGCACCTTCGCGCCTTCGACCACGGCCAGCACGACCACGGCCGTCTTGAGCTTGTCCTTGAGCTTGTCCATGGTCTCGCGCAGGGTCTTGGTGTCGGCCCCTTCCAGGCGCGCCACCAGCAGCTTGACGCCGCCCAGGTCGATGGCCTGGCTGAGCATTTCGTCGCCCTGGGCCGACGCCAGCTTGCCCTTGAGCGCGGTCACTTCCTTCTCCAGCGCTTTCACATGCTCGACCACCGTTCCCAGGCGTTCGCCCAGATCGGCCACCGGGGTCTTGAGCGTGGCCGCTGCCGAAGCCACCGTGTCTTCGAGGTGCTGCAAATAGGCCAGCGCGTTCTGGCCGGTCACCGCCTCAATACGGCGAATGCCCGCAGCCACGCCGCTTTCTGCCACCACCTTGAACAGACCCATGTCACCACTGCGCTGCACGTGCGTGCCGCCGCAAAGCTCGCGGCTGGAGCCAATGTCGAGCACGCGCACGGTCTCGCCATACTTCTCGCCAAACAGCATCATGGCACCGGTTTTCTGAGCCGACTCGATGTCCATCACGCGCGCCTGTGTGGCCGCGTTGGCCATGATTTCGGTGTTGACGCGCACCTCGATTTCGCGCACCTGCTCGTCCGTTACCGGGGCGTTGTGGGCAAAGTCAAAGCGCGTGCGCTCGGCGTTGACCAAGCTGCCCTTTTGCTGCACGTGCTCGCCCAGCACCTCGCGCAGGGCCTTGTGCATCAGGTGCGTGACCGAGTGGTTGCGCTGGGTGGAGGCGCGCTTGACCGAGTCCACGTGCGCCATGACG
Source organism: uncultured beta proteobacterium (assembly GCA_903863395.1). Taxonomy (GTDB): domain Bacteria; phylum Pseudomonadota; class Gammaproteobacteria; order Burkholderiales; family Burkholderiaceae_C; genus Allorhodoferax. The sequence goes on along the minus strand of CAIPBW010000352.1, from coordinate 717 downwards.
CTCTCGCCCACGGCCAGTGTGCCGGACTTGACCACGCCGTGGTGGCCAAACACATCGGCCTTGATCTTCTGCGTATCGGCCACTTCAAACAGCGCAATGTCGCTGAAGATGGCACCTTCGTCGCCCACCTGGCCGCCACTCTCGGAGTAGAACGGCGTGGTCTCCAGCACCACCACGCCCTGCTGGCCGTGCTTGAGTTCGGCCACCGGCACGCCCTCAAGGTACAGCGCCACGATTTTGCTGCTTCCCGTGAGCTGCTCGTAGCCGATAAAGGTGTTGCCCGCGCCGCCGTACTCCAGCGCGCGGTCCATCTTGAACTTGCCCGCCGCGCGGCCCTTGGCCTTTTGCTGTTCCATGGCTGCGTGAAAACCGGCCTCGTCCACGGCAACGCCGTTTTCGCGGCACACGTCAGCACTCAGGTCGAGCGGAAAACCGTAGGTATCGTGCAGCTTGAATGCCACCTCGCCAGGCAGCAGCTTGGCACCGCCCGCCAGCGCTGCGTCCAGAATTTCCATGCCGTTGGCCAGGGTCTCGAAGAAGCGCTCTTCTTCCACCCGCAGCACTTCGGTAATGCGCGCCTGCTGCGCCGCCAGATGGGGGTAGGCATCGCCCATCAGGGTCACCAGATCGGCCACCAGCTTGTGGAAGAACGGCGTCTTCTTGCCCAGTTTGTAGCCGTGGCGGATGGCCCGGCGCACGATGCGCCGCTGCACGTAG
>CAIPBW010000351.1 GCA_903863395.1 uncultured beta proteobacterium | reverse complement strand
CGTGCCGCGTGCTCGGGCATGACGTGGGCCATGAACTGCTGGGCCTGGTCGTACACGTCGTCGGTGTCGATCAGGATGTCGCCAATGTCGTGGTTGAAGTAGTCTCGGATGGCGCGAATTACCAGCGACGATTCCTGGTAAATCAGGAACGCGCCCTTGCCACCCTTGGCTGCGCCGTCAATCGCGCTCCAGAGCTTTAGCAGGTAGTTCAGGTCCCATTGCAACTCGGGCGCGCTGCGGCCAATGCCGGCGGTGCGCGCGATGATGCTCATGCCGTTGGGGTATTCGAGCTGGTCGAGCGCTTCCTTGAGTTCGGCCCGGTCTTCGCCTTCGATGCGGCGGCTCACGCCACCGCCGCGCGGGTTGTTGGGCATCAGCACTACGTAGCGGCCGGCCAGCGAGACAAAGGTGGTGAGGGCTGCGCCCTTGTTGCCACGCTCTTCTTTTTCGACCTGAACCAGCAGTTCCTGGCCTTCCTTGATGGCGTCCTGGATGCGCGCCTGGCTGGCCGAGACACCCTGCTGGAAGTACATCTTGGAGATTTCCTTGAACGGCAGGAAGCCGTGGCGGTCTTCGCCGTAGTCCACAAAGCAGGCTTCCAGCGAGGGCTCGACGCGGGTGACGACGGCCTTGTAGATGTTGCCCTTGCGCTGTTCGCGCCCTTCAATTTCGATTTCGTAGTCGAGCAGTTTTTGTCCGTCGACAATGGCCAGGCGGCGTTCTTCAGCCTGCGTGGCGTTGATAAGCATCCGTTTCATGGAGTGCGTCCTTCTTCTTTAGTGCGTACATGCCCATAACGGGCAAACGAAGCCTGAACGACGAAAAGAAACGAGGTGGAATTGCCGGAGAACTTCGACTCAAAAGAGGTGTCGAAGCGTAGGCGCGTGGAGGGGAGCGAGGGAGTGCGTGTGCGACGTAGCCAGCTTTACAGTAACTGGTCGCATACGGCTTGGGGGAGCCAATGGCCGAAGCATGCCAACAAGCGGCGCGTAAACGCACCGCAGGCACAGGTTCATCAGGCTCATCAGCACAAACATCTCGCTTCATTCCGCCCACAGACGGTGGGTCTGCAGGCTTTGGGTATTCCGTATCAGTATTTCAATTCGTCGATTTAACCGTGTTGTCTGCAGGCCATCACAGGCAAGTGGCGTGTGATTTGCGTGCGGTGCTACATGGCGGCTCCGACCTTCTAGCGCGGCTGTTTATGGCGTGTGGACTAAACTCCAGACAAATCAACCACTTACAGCTTGTCGCTAGTGAAACACATTATAGGGGCCAATTCAAACGCCGTGTCGGCACAGGTCCAATCGGTGACTGTGGACGAGCACGGCGAGGGCCAGCGCCTCGACAATTTCCTGATGCGCCACCTCAAAGGCGTGCCCAAGACCCACGTGTACCGCATCATCCGCAGCGGCGAGGTGCGGGTCAACAAGGCGCGCGCCAGTGCTGATACCCGGCTCACCAGCGGGGATGTGTTGCGCCTGCCGCCACTGCGCCTGTCCGAGCGCGCCCAGGACAAGGCGCAGGCCATGGCCACCGGGATTGGCTCGCACGCACCGGCACGCGATTTCACCGTTTTGTACGAAGACGAGGTCTTTCTGGCCATCAACAAGCCTGCCGGTGTGGCCGTGCACGGCGGCTCGGGGGTGAGCTTCGGCGTAATCGAGCAGCTGCGCATGGCGCGCCCGCAAGCGACTTTTCTGGAACTGGTGCATCGGCTCGACCGCGAGACCAGCGGTGTTTTGCTGGTGGCCAAGAAGCGCAGCGCGCTCAAGAACCTGCAGGACCAGTTTCGCCAGCGCGAAACCGGCAAGACCTACCTGGCACTGGTGCTGGGGCTTTGGCCAGCCAACAAGCGCGTGCTCGACAAGCCACTGCACAAGTATTTGTTGCCTGCTTCTGCCGCAGACGGCAGCGCCGGGGAGCGCCGCGTCAAGGTGGTGGCCAAAGACGATCCCGATGGCATGCCCTCACTGACCCTGGTGAAGGTGCGCGCCAGCAGCCCCATAGCTGGTTCCGAGCCCCAAGCCAGCGGCTATACGCTGCTGGAAGTTGCGCTCAAGACCGGGCGCACGCACCAGATCCGGGTGCACCTGGCGTCTGAGGGCTACCCGATCGTGGGTGACGACAAATACGGGGACTTCGAGCGCAACAAGGCGCTGGCCCGTGCCGACTGCGCCACCCCCCTCAAACGCATGTTCCTGCACGCCTGGCGCTTTGCGTGCACGCACCCGGCCAGTGGCGAGCGGGTAGAGTTGCAAGCGCCCTTGCCCGAGGAGCTGACGCGGTTTCTTGCCCAGGTGCTGCCGCAAGCCGTGCACACTGCAGCACAATCCTGACCACGCCAGCCAACACGCAACACGCTTATTCATGCCAAGTACCTCGCTCCCCGACCGCCCCCGGCAGATCGACCTGATCGCATTTGACTGGGATGGCACCCTGTTTGACTCTACGGCCATCATTACCCGCTGCATCCAGCGCGCGGTGGTGGACGTGGGCGGGCAAATGCCCAGCCTGCAGGATGCGGCCTACGTCATCGGTCTGGGCCTGATGGAGGCGCTGGCCCATGCCGCACCGGACGTGCCACGCGAGCGCTACCCGGAACTGGGTGCGCGCTACAAATTTCATTACATGCAGCACCAGAACGACATCAGTCTGTTTGACGGGGCGCTGGCGATGCTCTCCGACCTGAAGGCGCGCAACTACCTGCTGACCGTGGCTACCGGCAAGAGTCGGCGCGGGCTGGACGACGCGCTGCGCACGTCCGAACTGCACGGTGTGTTTGACGGCTCGCGCACCGCCGACGAAACCGCCGGCAAACCCAACCCGCTGATGCTGCAGGAATTGATGCAGGAGTTTGGCGTTGCGGCTGATCGGGTGCTGATGATTGGCGACACCACGCACGACTTGCAAATGGCGCTCAATGCCGGTTGCCAGAGTGTGGGCGTGAGCTATGGTGCCCATGAGCCGGCCACGTTCGAGATGCTGCGACCGCGTTTTGTGGCGCATACGGTGCCGCAGTTGCACGCCTGGCTGGTGGCAAACGCCTGACATGGGACAGAGCAATTTGAACCACGGGGTCGCGCGCCAGGTGCTGCTGTGCCAGTCCGCCCAACTGGTCAATAGTGGCGATGCGGTGTCGTTTGAGGTGCTCTACGAGGGCCGCAGCGAGCACGGATTTGTGGTGCGCTTTGAAGGACAGGTCTATGCCTACCTGAACCGCTGTGCCCATATTCCGATGGAGATGGATTACGTGCCGAACCGGTTTTTTGACATCTCGGGCCAATGGCTGATTTGCGCCACGCATGGTGCCCTGTACAACCCCACAACCGGGGCTTGCCGCGCAGGTCCGTGCCGTGGGGGTCTGATTGCGATAGCCCTGACAGAGCACAATGGCAGCGTGTACTGGCATACTGCGCCCAACCTCCAACCGATTGAATGCTGAAATGACCGATTCCACCCCTCCCGAAAGCCGGGATTTCACCAACCCCGCTGGTGCCAACCCGCAAGGCGCTGCGACCAGTGCTGCGGCCACGACAGATGGCTCCGGTTGGGAGCGTGCCACCCTGGAGAAGCTGGCACTGGCGGCGATTGTCGAGCAGCGCCATGCGCGCCGCTGGCGCAACGGCATTCGCCTGGCGTGGTTGCTGTTTTTGGTGGGCCTGGTCTGGATTGGCTACGACCACAAAGGCAGCAGCTCCGATGTGACATCACCGCACACCGCCCTGGTCAAGATCGAGGGCGAGATTGCTTCGGGCTCAGACGCCAGTGCAGAGATGGTGGTCTCCGCCATGCGCACTGCGTTTGAGGACAAGGGTGCCCAGGCGGTGGTGCTGTTGATCAATTCGCCCGGCGGCAGCCCGGTGCAGGCGGGCATCATCAACGACGAAATCCGCCGCCTCAAGGCGCTGTACCACAAGCCGGTGTACGCCGTGGTGGAGGAAACCTGTGCTTCGGCTGCGTATTACATCGCTGTCGGTGCCGACAAGATTTTTGTTGACAAGGCCAGCATCGTCGGAAGCATCGGCGTGCTGATGGACGGATTTGGCTTTACCGTCCTGATGGACAAGCTTGGTGTGGAGCGGCGACTGATGACGGCGGGCGAGAACAAGGGTTTTATGGACCCGTTTAGCCCGCAAACCGAGAAGCAGCGCGTATTTGCCCAGGCCATGCTCGACCAGATTCACCTGCAATTCATCGCCGTGGTGAAAACCGGACGCGGCGAGCGTCTCAAGCAAACGCCCGAAACTTTCAGCGGCCTGTTCTGGACCGGCCAACAGGCGGTGGACATGGGGCTGGCCGACCAGCTTGGCAATGTGGACTACGTGGCGCGCGAGGTGGTCAAGGCCGAAGAGCTGATCGATTACACGCGCAAAGACAACGTGGCCGAGCGCCTTGCCAAGCGCTTCGGCGCTGCCATGGGCGAAGGCGCGGTCAAGGCCGTGCGCAGCCTGCCTGCGCTGCACTAGCGCCCCTCTGGCACCTAGCGGCCGAGGGCAAAGACCGTGGGCGTGGCGTTGTCCAGCGTCCAGGCGTGGCGTTTCCAGTTTTTCACCAGATCGCTGTGGCAGCAGGCGTGCGCCAGCGTGAGGCCACTGCTGGTGGCCAATCGGGTGTTGTGCTGTAGCGTTTGCAGTAGCGCCTGCAGCAGCGCCGTGTTGCGGTAAGGGGTTTCGATAAATAGCTGGGTCTGGCCGGTCTTGAGTGCCAGCGACTCGAGTTCGCGCAGGCGCTGGCTGCGCTCGGCCGGGGTGCTGGGAACGTAGCCCACAAAAGCAAAATTCTGGCCGTTCAAGCCACTGGCCGCAAGCGCCAGCAGCAGCGACACCGGGCCGACCAGGGGAACCACCCGCACGCCCAATTCGTGCGCCGCACGCACTACCGAAGAGCCCGGATCGGCCACTGCGGGCATACCCGCTTCGCTGATCAGCCCGATGTCGGCTCCATCCACAGCCGCTTGCAAAAGGTAGCGCGCGTCAAAGGCGCTCAGGTGGTCGCCCTTTTTATGAACGTCGCGCGGCAACTCTTGCAGGTCCATGGCCTGCAGCGTGGTGCACAGCGGCTGGTTTTCGCCCACACGTTTGAGGTAGGCGCGCGTGGTCTTGGCGTTTTCGCAGACCCAGTGGCGCAGCATTGCTGTGGTGCGCAGCGTTGCTGCGGGCATGACCTGGTCGAGCGCGCTTTGCGGCTCGCAGCCAAAGTCCAGCGGTGCCGGAACCAGGTACAGGGTTCCGGTGGTGGTCGCCCCCCGCGCAGTGGCGCTTGACTGTGCGTTGGCGGTCACGGCGCATCTCCGGCGAGGTGCAGCAACTCGATACCGGCGGCGCGCAGCATCTGGCAGGTGCGGATCAGCGGCAGGCCGACCAGCGCAGTGGGGTCGTCGCTGTCGATGGAATCGAGCAGCGCAATGCCCAGGCCCTCGCTCTTGGCGCTGCCGGCGCAGTCGTAGGGCTTTTCGGCCAGCAGGTAGGCTTCAATTTCCGCATCGGTCAAGGCGCGAAAGCGCACGCGTACCGGTGCCAACGCCTGCGCGCAGAACTGGCTGGCTTGGCACACCACCGCCACGGCGGTCTGGAACACCACGGTCTTGCCGCGCATGCGCTGGAGCTGGGCGACGGCACGTGTATGGTTACCGGGTTTGCCCAACGCCTGGCCGTCAAGGTCGGCGACCTGGTCCGAGCCAATCACCACACATTCGGGAAACTGGCGCGCCACGGCTTGTGCCTTGGCCAGGGCCAGGCGCTGGGCCAGTTGGGTGGGCGTCTCGTGCGGCAATGCGGTTTCGTCTACCTGGGGTGATTGGACGCTAAACGGGATACGCAAGCGCCCCAGCAATTGGCGGCGGTACACCGAGGTGGAGCCCAGGATGAGTTTTCGGGATGAGTTTTCTGCCATGGCCCCGATTCTCTTACACTGCGCGCATGAAACATGACCACGACCCCAGGCATTTGAACCTGACCGCCCTGGCGCGTGAGCGCGGCGAGTTGGCGCTGGCCGAACATCTTGGCGATTTTGAACGCTTGCTGCAGGAAAGCGGTGGCTTGGGTACAGAGCGGCCAGTGCGGTTTTCGGCGCATGCCGAAATGCGCCCCGATGCCTCCGGCGCAGAGCAGGTCTGGCTCAGGCTGCGCGCCGACGCAGTGCTACCCCTGGTGTGCCAGCGCTGCCTGGGTCCGGCCGAAATCGCCGTGGAGGTGGATCGCTGGTTGCGCTTTGTCGCCACCGAAGAGCAGGCGGCTGCAGAAGATGATGCGTCGGAAGAAGACGTGCTGGTGCTCAGTCGGGCGTTCGATCTGCTTCAGTTGGTGGAGGATGAAATCCTGATGGCCTTGCCGGTTGCGCCGATGCACGGCGTCTGCCCACAGCCGGTTAAACTGCAGGCCGTCGACCCGGATTTTGTCGATGCGCCCGAGCCCAAAGCCCATCCTTTTGCCGTGCTGGAACAGTTCAAGAAGAACCGGACACAGTGATTGGAAGTGAGGACGGCGGACTTTAGGCTATAATCCGAGGCTTCGCGCCTGAAACGTGGCGCCCTTTTGCTAACCCCTAAAGTGTTGCGGTTCGCGCAGCACATTTGAACAGGAGCGGATCATGGCCGTCCAACAGAACAAGAAATCACCCTCCAAGCGCGGTATGCACCGTTCGCACAACGCTTTGGTGGTGCCCGGCATCGCTGTGGAACCCACCACGGGCGAAACCCATCTGCGTCACCACATCAGCCCAACCGGCTTCTACCGTGGTCGCAAGGTGCTCAAAAGCAAGTCTGAAGCCTGATTCGGCTGCTTTGCACTGGGCCCGAAGCTACATGACGTGTAGCTGCGGGCTTTTTTACTTTTGGTAGCTACACATATCCCATGATCACCATCGCCGTTGACTGCATGGGGGGTGACCATGGTCCTGCGGTGACCTTGCCGGCCTGCCGCCAGTTTCTCGAACATCACCCTGACGCTTCTCTGCTTCTGGTGGGCTTGGCCGACCAGGTGAGTGGTTTTTCGCACCCACATGCACGCGCGGTAGTCGCCAGCGAGGTCGTAACCATGGACGATCCCCTGGAGATTGCGTTGCGCCGCAAGAAGGATTCTTCGATGCGCGTGGCTATCCAGCAGGTCAAGGATGGGGCAGCCCAGGCGGCGGTGTCGGCGGGTAATACCGGTGCCTTGATGGCGATTTCGCGCTACCTGCTCAAAACATTGGATGGCATCGAGCGCCCCGCCATTGCGGGACAAATCCCCAATGCCACCGGTGGTGCCACCACCGTGCTTGACTTGGGTGCCAATGTGGACTGCACGGCCGAGCATTTGCTGCAATTTGCGGTGATGGGCTCGGCTCTGGTGTCGGTGCTCAACGAGGTGGAAACGCCTTCCGTGGGCTTGCTCAATATTGGCGAAGAAGTCATTAAAGGCAACGAAGTCATAAAAAAAGCAGGTGAACTGCTGCGTTCTGCTTCTAAATTGGGTGATCTGAATTTCTTTGGCAACGTCGAGGGTAACGATATTTTCAAGGGCACGGTAGACATCGTGGTGTGCGACGGCTTCGTCGGCAACGTGGCCCTTAAAACCAGCGAGGGGCTGGCTTCGATGTTTGGCACCTTCCTTAAAGCTGAGTTCTCCAAGAGCGTTTTAACCAAACTTGCAGCTATTGCCGCTTATCCGGTGCTAAATGCATTCAAAAATCGCTTTGATCACCGGCGTTACAACGGCGCAGCCTTGCTGGGCCTGCGCGGCTTGGTATTCAAGAGCCATGGATCGGCCGACGTTTTGTCGTTCACCAACGCCTTGAACCGCGCGTATGATGCGGCCAGCCATCAATTGCTGGACCGGGTTCAGGTTCGCATCGCCCATGCGGCGCCGCTGCTGACGCCTGCACCAAGCCAAGTCTAGTTATCAGCCGGATCAACCTCAGCCAACCATGAAACGATATTCGCGTATTACAGGCACGGGCAGTTTTTTGCCACCTCGCCGAGTGACAAATGCGGATCTTGTCGCCCAACTCGCCGAGCGCGGGGTGGAGACCTCGGACGAATGGATCCGCGAGCGCACCGGCATCAGCGCGCGCCATTTTGCTGACGCCGGGGTGTACAGCAGCGACCTGGGCCTGGAAGCGGCCAAACGCGCCCTGGAGGCGGCCGGCCGCAGTGCCCAGGAAATTGACCTGATCATTGTGGCTACGTCCACGCCGGACATGGTGTTTCCATCGACCGCGTGCATTTTGCAAAACAAGCTCGGTGCCAATGGCGGAGCAGCATTTGACGTGCAGGCGGTGTGCAGCGGCTTCATTTATGCCCTCACCATTGCGAATGCCATGATTCAAACCGGCGCGGCCAACCGCGCGCTGGTGGTGGGCGCCGAAGTGTTTTCGCGCATTCTGGATTTCAATGACCGCACCACCTGCGTGCTGTTTGGCGATGGTGCTGGTGCTGTGGTGCTGGAGGCGTCATCCAAGCCCGGAATTCTGGCCAGCGACCTGCACGCCGATGGCAAGCATGTGGACATTCTGTGCGTGCCCGGCCATGTGTCCGGTGGCGGTGTGCTGGGCGACCCGGTTCTCAAGATGGACGGGCAGGCTGTGTTCAAACTGGCGGTAGGTGTGCTGGAAGAGTCGGCGCGCCTGGTTTTGGCCAAGGCGCAACGCAGCGCGTCAGATGTGGACTGGATGATTCCGCACCAGGCCAATATCCGCATCATTCAAAGCACCGCCAAGCGGCTGAAACTGCCGATGGAAAAGGTGATCGTGACCGTGGACCAGCATGGCAACACCTCGGCGGCGTCGATTCCGCTGGCGCTGGATTTTGCGGTACGCTGCGGTAAAGTGCAGCCCGGCCAGACCCTACTGCTTGAAGGCGTAGGCGGCGGTTTCACCTGGGGTGCGGTGCTGCTGAATTTGTAGCGCGCAACGCACTGTTTGCAAGGCTTAAAACGTTTATTTTGATATTTTGATGAAACAGTTTGCTTTTGTTTTTCCGGGCCAGGGCTCGCAGTCGGTGGGTATGCTCGACGCCTGGGGTGACCATCCCGCAGTGGTGCAGACCCTGAAGGAAGCTTCAGAGGCTCTGGGCGAAGACATCGGAAAACTCATTCACGAAGGCCCCAAAGAGGCGCTGGCCCTGACAACCAACACCCAACCGGTGATGCTGGTGGCGGGTGTGGCGGCTCTGCGCGTCTGGATGGCAGAAGTTGGCGTGGCACCGTCTGCAGTGGCGGGGCATTCGCTGGGCGAGTACACAGCCTTGGTGGCTGCAGGATCACTAACCCTGGCGCAGGCCGCGCCGCTGGTACGCTTGCGTGCCCAGGCGATGCAAGAGGCCGTGCCCGTGGGGCAGGGCGCGATGGCAGCCATCTTGGGCATGGACGCTGCGCGCGTGCAAGCCGGTTGCGCCGAAGTAACCGCCTCGTTTTCGGCCTCTCCCGGTGAGGTGGTCGAAGCGGTCAATTTCAACGACCCGGCCCAGACCGTGATTGCCGGCAGCAAAGCGGCTGTCGAAAAAGCCTGCGAAGTGCTCAAGGCCGGTGGTGCCAAGCGTGCGTTGCCCCTGCCGGTGTCGGCGCCGTTTCACTCCAGCCTGATGCGCCCCGCAGCCGAAAAGCTCAAATTGCGACTCGCTGAAACCGAGTTTGCCGCGCCCACGATTGCGCTGGTCAACAATATTGATGTGGCGGTGGAAACCGACGTGCAGCGCGTTCGCGATGCCTTGTACCGCCAGGCCTTTGGTCCGGTGCGCTGGGTCGAGTGCGTACAGGCGATCAAGGCGCGCGGCCTGACCACCCTGGTCGAGTGCGGGCCGGGCAAGGTGCTGGCGGGTCTGGCCAAGCGCATTGATCCCGAATTGACAGGTCTGGCACTGTTTGATACGGTCAGCCTTCACGAAATCAAAGGTCTATTGGCATGACAGACGTCAAGTTTGAAGGGCAGGTGGCACTGGTCACCGGTGCATCGCGCGGCATTGGCGCATCCATTGCGATGGAATTGGCGCGCAAGGGTTTGCGTGTGATTGGCACGGCTACCACCGAAGCCGGTGCGGCCAAGGTGGCCGAAGCCCTGGCGGGATTTGATTCCTGCGCGGGCCGTGTGCTGGATGTGACCGAAGGTGCAGCGATCGACACCTTGGTGGACACTGTGGTCAAGGAATATGGCGCGCTGCAGGTGCTGGTCAACAACGCCGGTATCACGCGCGACAACCTGGCCATGCGCATGAAGGACGAAGATTGGGACGCCGTGATTGACGCCAATCTCAAGGGCGTATTCCGGATGAGCCGCGCAGTGATGCGCACCATGATGAAGCAGCGCTACGGACGCATCATCAACATCACCTCGGTGGTTGGCGCTTCGGGCAATCCGGGGCAGGCCAACTACGCAGCTTCAAAGGCTGGAGTGGCGGGGATGACACGGGCTTTGGCGCGCGAACTGGGATCGCGTAACATCACCGTCAATTGCATTGCACCGGGATTCATCGAAACCGACATGACCGCCCAGTTGGGCGAAGAGCAGCAAAAGAGCTTGCTCGGTCAGATTGCCCTGGGCCATTTAGGCAAACCGGCAGACGTTGCGCACGCTGTGGCGTACCTGGCTTCACCGCAGGCCGGGTACGTGACGGGGCAGGAATTGCACGTCAACGGTGGCATGTACATGTAGGGTATTGAAATACGGCCGATGTGTCCGTTCGGCCACCCGCTTAGAGAACGCTCTCTAGCGCGGGTAAAATCACGGATTAATTTTCAACCCTTAGAGGGAAGTTATGAGCGATATCGAAGTACGCGTCAAGAAAATCATCGCCGAGCAACTCGGTGTTGAAGAGTCTCAGGTCACCAATGAAAAGGCTTTTGTGGCCGATCTGGGTGCCGACTCTTTGGACACCGTGGAACTGGTGATGGCGCTGGAAGACGAGTTTGGAATTGAAATTCCGGATGAAGACGCGGAAAAAATCACCACGGTTCAAAACGCGATTGATTACGCCAATACCCATAAAAAGGCCTGAAAACCCTGGGGCGGCGTTGCGATGCCGTCAGGGTTGGGGCAGGACAGGGGCCGGGGAGACTGCCTGCCGGAGTGCCGCGCCATGCGGCATTTTTGTACAAACTGCTGAATACTGATTGCCATGTCCCGTCGTCGCGTTGTTGTCACTGGCTTGGGTTGCGTCAGCCCCGTAGGGAATACGGTGGCTGAGGCATGGTCGAATCTGCTTGCCGGCAAATCCGGCATCGGTTTGATTTCCAAGTTCGATGCGTCCACCTTTGCCTGCAAGATTGCGGGCGAAGTGCGCAATTTCGACCTGGAGCCCTACATCAGCGCCAAAGAAGCGCGCGCGATGGACAGTTTCATCCACTATGGCATTGCGGCAGCGATGCAGGCGGTGGCTGATGCCGGTTTGCCCACGGGCGACGCGCTCGGTGAGGAGGAGGCCACGCGCATTGGTTGCGTGATCGGCTCGGGCATTGGCGGCTTGCCCCTGATCGAGAACATGCACGCCGAGTACACCGCACGCGGTGCACGCCGGATCTCGCCGTTCTTTGTGCCTGCGACCATCATCAATATGACCGCTGGCCATGTGTCGATGCGCTACGGCTTCAAAGGCCCCAATCTGGCCATCGTCACGGCCTGCACCACCGGGCTGCACTGCATTGGTGAGGCCGGCCGCATCATCGAATATGGCGACGCTGATGTCATGATTGCAGG
>CAIPBW010000350.1 GCA_903863395.1 uncultured beta proteobacterium | reverse complement strand
TTGTCATCGCGAGGCCTCGCCCCCACGGCATCGCGAGGCCACCAACCCCGTCATCGCGAGGCCGTCAGGCCGTGGCGATCCATGGCTTTGTGCCCGCATGGATTGCCGCGCTTCGCTCGCAATGACATCCGCTTCGCGTCATCGCGAGGCCGTTAGGCCGTGGTGATGCGGGGGTTTTGGACGGGGTGAGGCAATCTGCTACCAATCATGAGAATTCGCAAGCTGATGGGGTGGGGGCACACAGACACTCGGTTCCGAGATGTGTTCCTGGTGGCGAGTGGGTGGTGAGTGTCACCGCAACTTGGTTCCAGGTGTTTGTTTGATCAACCTTTGAAGGGGTGTGTCTTGAAGCCAATCCACTACGCAATGATGAAGGCCCTTGTCTGGCTGGGCAGTGCGGCGCTGATCGGAATGCTCAGCGCCTGCGCGGGATATTCCTATTCGTATCCGGCAGCACCTGCGAGTGCAACGACGCAGGGCTACGACTACGTGGTCGGGCCCGGCGACGCGCTCAACATCATTGTCTGGCGCAATCCCGAGTTGTCGATGACCGTGCCGGTGCGTCCGGACGGAAAGATTTCCACGCCGCTGGTGGACGAACTGGTGGCTCAGGGCAAGACCACGGTCGAGATTGCGCGTGACGTGGAGAAGGCGCTGAGCAAATTGGTACGCGATCCGGTGGTGACCATCATCGCCACGCAGTTTGTCGGACCATACAGCGAGCAGATCCGCGTGATTGGTGAGGCGGCCAAGCCGCAGGCGCTGGCCTACAAGCAGAAGATGACCGTGCTCGACGTGATGATTGCCGTAGGCGGTCTCACCGACTTTGCTGATGGCAATTCGGCCACCATTGCCCGCGCCGCAGAGGGCGGGACACGCTACTCGGTCCGGCTCAAGGACCTGATCAAGCGCGGCGACATCTCGGCCAATGTGGAGATGAAGCCCGGAGACATTCTCATCATTCCCCAAGGTTGGTTCTAAGACCCGTTTCAGGCTGCGTTGCCTGTCGGGGTCAGAGACCGGATAGGCGCTTGTCAATCACTGCGAGAGTTTTGCTATGGATGAGATTATTGGTCAGTTCTCGGCAACAGCCTCGGGCCTGTGGCGCCACCGCTGGCTGGGCGTGGCTGTGGCGTGGGTGGTGGGCATCATCGCCTGCCTGGTGGTGGCGCTGGTGCCCGACAAGTACGAGGCCTCGGCCCGTATCTTTGTCGATACCCAGTCGATCCTCAAGCCGCTGATGTCGGGTCTGGCGGTGCAGCCCAACGTGGATCAGCAGGTGGTGATGCTCAGCCGCACCCTGATCAGCCGCCCGAATGTGGAAAAGCTCATTCGCATGGCTGATCTGGATTTGAAGACCCAGAATCGCGCCGACCAGGATGCGCTCATCGACGAGTTGATGAAGACGCTGGAGATCAAGAACGTCGGGCGCGACAACCTTTACGTCCTGTCCTACCGCGACACCAGTCCGCAAAAGGCCAAGCGCGTGGTGCAGTCACTGGTGTCGATCTTTGTCGAGTCCAGCATGGGCGACGCGCGCAAGGACTCCAACACCGCGCGCAAGTTCATCGACGAGCAGATCAAGACCTACGTTGCCAAGCTCGAAGAAGCCGAGGCGCGCCTGAAGGCCTTCAAGGTGCGCAACCTGGAACTCCAGAACGCCGAAGGCAAGGACATGGCGCAGCAGCTCAGCGTCTTGAGTGACCAGCTCAACAATGCGCGGCTGGAATTGCGCGAGGCAGAAAACGCCCGCGACGCCGCCCGACACCAGTTGGAAAACGAGAAGTCACAAAGCGCAGACGCCACCACCCGCAGCCTGTTGCAGGAGTCGGCCGGTGCCATTGCCACGCCGGTGCTCGATGCACGTATTGAAGCGCAAAAGAGCAACCTCGACATGCTGCTGCAGCGTTACACCGACCAGCACCCGGATGTGGAGGGCACGCGCCGCCTGATTGCGGAGCTGGAGGAGAGCCGGCGCAAGGAGATCGCGGCACAGCGCCGCGTGGCCATGGCCAATCCGCCGGTGGTGCAGACCAATTCACTGGCTTCTCAGGAGCTCAACCGCATTCTGGCAACGCAGGAGGTGCAGGTGGCTTCCTTGCGCGCCCGGGTGGGCGAGTACAGCGCGCGCCTGGCCCGTGCGCGTGAGTTGATGAAGATTGCGCCGCAGATCGAAGCCGAGTCGGCCCAGCTCAACCGCGACTACGACATCAACAAGAAGAACTACAACGATTTGGTGGCGCGGCGCGAATCGGCGGCACTCTCCGGTGACCTTGAAGGCGCAGCCGGTGTTGCCGACTTTCGCCTGATCGATCCGCCCCGCGCTGCGCCCAAGCCGGTGGCACCCAACCGTTTGCTGCTGTTGCCGATGGCCTTGTTGCTGGCCCTGATTGCCGGGGTGGCATCGGCAACGCTGATGAGCCGTGTGCGTGCGGTGTTCTTCGATGGCAATGCGCTGCGCGAGGTCTCGGGCATGCCGCTCCTGGGTGTGATCACCATGGTCCCGAGCGAGGCCACGCTGGTGAGTGAAAGGCGCGACCGCCGCAACGTCTCCATTGCGCTGGGCGCTCTGGTGGGGGTGTACGTGGTGGGAATGGTCGTTGTGGCATTTTTGTCCGGATGGATGGGGTAATGAGCATGAATAGCCTGATAGAGCAAGCGGCACGCCGTCTGGATCAACTGCGCCAAGCCGGCGCGGAGTTACCAACCGATAGCACCACCCCTGTGGCGCAGGTTGCCGCATCAGCGCCCGAGGGCGGCGCGGCCAAGGCGCTTACGGTGTCACGCCATGTGGACCTGGACCTGCCGATGCTTGGGCGCGCCGGTATCGCCATCCCGCACGCGCCGCGTTCGCGTGTGGCCGACCAGTTCCGGGTGATCAAGCGCCCGCTGATTGGCAACGCCACCGGCAAGGGGGCGATGGCCATCGCCAATGGGAACCTGGTGATGATCACCAGTGCCCTGCCGGGCGAGGGCAAGACCTTTACCGCTATCAATCTGGCCATGAGTCTGGCCAATGAACTCGACTGCACCGTGATGCTGGTCGATGCGGACGTGACGCGGCCCTCGGTCATGAGCACCCTGGGTTTGCCGCCGGGCCCGGGTCTGCTCGATCTGGTGCAAGACCCGTCACTGGATATGGCCAGCACGCTGCTGCGCACCAACGTCGACAAGCTCACGCTGCTGCCCAGCGGTACGCCGCATCCGCGTGCCACCGAGCTGTTGGCCAGTGAAGCCATGGCGCGTCTGGTGGGCGAGATGGCGAAGCGCTACGCCGACCGCATCATCGTTTTTGATTCGCCGCCATTGCTGCTGGCCACCGAGTCGCGGGTATTGGCCACGCACATGGGCCAGATCGTGATGGTGGTGCACGCCGAAAAAACCTTGCAAGCCGATGTGATGGAGGCGCTCTCCACCATCGAGTCCTGCCCGGTCAAACTCATGCTGCTCAACCAGGCACGTGAAAGCACCGTGGCCGGAAGTGGCTATGGCTACGGTTACGCCGGTGAAGGCGGCTATGCACACGCCTATGGCTAAGAACGTACCTCTGCGCATGACTTGCAGGGCGCTTGCGTGCGGCTTGTTGTGTGGCGCGGGTGCGCTACAGGCCCAGGAGCTGGACCCGGCTGCGCGTACCGAGCCTGCGCTTTCCATCGTGCCCCGGGTGTCGATGGTGCAAACCTTTACCGACAACGTGAACCTGAGCGCGGTGGACAAGCAAGCCGACCAGATTACCGAGATCAGTCCCGGCATTCACATCAACAGCAGTGGCGGCCACCTCAAGGGCTATTTTGACTACGCGTTGCGCGGCATTGCCTATGGGCAGGGCAGCCAGCCCGGCGCCTACCAGAACGCGCTGGATACGGCAGGCGTGCTTGAAGCCGTGGACCGCACGCTGTACGTGGATTTTGGCGGCGCGATCTCGCAGCAATCGATTTCCGCGTTTGCTCCGCAATCGAGTGCAGGCTCGTACAGCAACGTCAACAAGACCGAGGTTGCCAGCTACCGGGTTTCGCCCTATCTGCGGGGCCGCCTGGGCGGCCAGGGCGAGTACCTGGTGCGGCTGGCGCGTGCTATCACGCAAAGCGATGTGTCCGGCGCGTCGCTGGTGGCGACCTCTGACGCGTTGGTCAGCCTGGACAGCAACCGGCTGTGGGGCAATCTGGGCGTGGTGGCCGACGCCAGCCGCAAGGGGATTGACTACAGCACCGGTCGTTACACCGAGACCGATCTGGTCAATCTGGGCCTGAGCTACGCCGCATCCCCCCAGTTGCGTGTGGTGGTCAAAGGCGGGCAGGAAGCCAGCAACTACGCCAGCGCCGACAAACAGAGCTATGCCACCAGCGATCTGCTGGTGAACTGGACGCCTTCAGAACATGCGCAGGTCTCGGCCTCGTGGGGCAACCGCTCGTTTGGCGAAACCCATGCGTTCAGCCTGGAGCATCGCACCGCGCTCACCCGGATTCGGTTTGCCGATTCGCGCGACTTGAGTGCCGTGCCGGGTGCCGTGGCTGGGCTGGGGAGCGCGCAGGGCACGCTACCCTCGGGCGTCAACAACTTTCTCACATCGGCGCTGTCGTTGCAGCGCCGCCAGGATCTCTCCATCGCCTTGCTTGGCGTGCGCAGCTCGCTCGAAGTCATCGCCAGCCAGAGTGACGTCAGCCGCCTCGATACCTTCTCCAGCGCCGTAGACGATCTGGTGCGTGCCAGCCTTCGCCAAAGCGGCGTCATCGTCAACCTGGAGCGTCGTCTCACCGCTGCTACCACGCTGCGCCTGAGCGCGCAGCAGCAACTCACCACCGGCAGCGCCAACCAGCAGGATAGCTGGCTGAACCAAGTGAGCCTAAGTCTGAGCACCCAAGTGGGTTCGCAGACCACGCTTGGCATGGGTCTGCGGCGCACGGTGTACAGCGGCCTGAGCGCATACGACGAATCGGCCTGCCTCTTCAACCTCACGCTGGCGTTTTGATCCATGTACCAATCCTTCTACGGGTTAAGCAGTAAACCCTTCCAACTCAACCCTGACCCGGAGTTCTACTTCGGCAGCAAGCAGCATCGCCGTGCCCGGGCCTACCTGGAATATGGCGTGCACCGCAACGAGGGCTTTGTGGTGATCACGGGCGAGGTGGGTGCGGGCAAGACCACCATCGTGCGCGGCCTGCTTGCCAGCCTGGATGCGAGCAAGCTGGTGGCGGCCAACCTGGTGACCACCCAGCTTGACGCCGAAGACACCTTGAAGATGGTGGGTGCAGCCTTTGGCGTGCGCGTCAAGGACGTCTCCAAGGCGGATTTGCTGATGGCGCTGGAAGCCTATCTGGTCACCCAGGCCAGCCAGGGCAAACGCTGCCTGCTGATCGTCGATGAAGCGCAGAACCTGACGCCGCGTGCCGTGGAAGAGCTGCGCATGCTCTCCAACTTCCAGTACGGGCAGCAGGCCTTGCTGCAGACCTTTCTGGTGGGGCAACCCGAGTTTCGCGCCACGCTGCAAAGCGCGGCCATGCAGCAGTTGCGCCAGCGCGTGACTGCCACCTGCCATGTCGGCCCCATGGACGCGCAAGAGACGCAGGGCTACATCGAGCACCGGCTCAAGTGCGCCGGTGCCACGGATAGGCCGACGTTTGACGCGGCGGCGTTTGAAGCCATCTTTGTCGCATCCGGCGGGATTCCCCGGCGCATCAACCAGATCTGCGACCGGCTGCTGCTCTCGGGCTACCTGGGTGAGAAGTTTGACTTTGTCGGCGCAGACGTGGACGAAGTGGTGCGCGAAATGGGTGATGAAGCGGTTGACCCGCGCGGCGCCGCGCTACCCCAGGCAGACAGCGCACTGACGTGGCAGCCAGGCCCCATGATGAGCGATCCGGCGCAAGCTGTGGTGCGCCAGATCCACAGCCTGAGCGTGGAGCATTACGACGGGCGCCTGCGCCGCCTGGAGGGCAGCATGCTGCGCCAGGAGCGCATCAGCCTGGAGATTCTGGCCATGCTGCGCAAGGTGGTTCTGAACTCCAGCAGCGAGAGCCGACCATGAACCCGGTGATGTGCGTCGTGGGCGCGCGCCCCAACTTCATCAAGATGGCACCGCTGTTGCGTGCCATGGCCTCGCACCGCCCGGCGCTGCCCACGGTGCTGGTGCACACCGGTCAGCACTACGGCAATGGCATGAGCGACCAATTGTTTGAGACGCTTGCCCTGCGCGAGCCCGATGTCAATCTTCAGGTGGGATCGGGCAGCCACGCGCTGCAGACCGCCGAGGTGATGCGCCGCTTTGACCCGCTGATTGACAGCTACAAGCCGTCGTGCCTGACGGTGGTGGGCGATGTCAATTCCACCCTGGCCTGTGCCCTGGTGGCAGCCAAACGCGGCGTGCCAATCGCGCACGTGGAAAGCGGATTGCGCAGCCGCGACCGCACCATGCCCGAGGAAATCAACCGCATCCTCACCGACCAGGTCTCCGACCGGCTCTACACCACCGAGCGTGCGGCAATCACCAACCTGCTGCGCGAAGGCATCTCGCAAAAGCGCATCGTTTTTGCTGGCAACGTGATGATCGACTCGGTGGCGCACAGCCTGTCGCGTGCCTGCAGTGCGCTAGAAACGCTGAACAAGCACGGCGTGGAAGCGTCGTTTCTGGACGATCCGCAGGGTTATGGCGTGGTTACATTGCATCGCCCGTCGAATGTGGACGATGCCACGGCGCTGCGCCACTGTCTTGGTGTGCTTGGAGAGGTGGCCGCGCGCATTCCGCTGGTGTTCATCATGCACCCGCGTACGCAGGAGAGCATTACACGCTTTGCGCTCG
This sequence comes from uncultured beta proteobacterium, assembly GCA_903863395.1. Lineage (GTDB taxonomy): Bacteria > Pseudomonadota > Gammaproteobacteria > Burkholderiales > Burkholderiaceae_C > Allorhodoferax. The sequence goes on along the minus strand of CAIPBW010000350.1, from coordinate 786 downwards.
AGCCCCTGCTCGCGGCGATGCCGGTGGCAGTGCTGCCCCCCCAGGGCTATCTGGAAATGCTCGGCCTTCTGGCGCGCGCCCGAATGGTGCTCACCGACTCGGGCGGCCTGCAGGAGGAAACCACCATCCTGGGCGTACCCTGCCTGACTCTGCGCGAGAACACCGAGCGCCCCATCACCGTAGAGCAAGGCACCAACACCCTGGTGGGCAGTGACCGCGACGCCATTCTCAAAGCGGTTGACGCCGTGCTGCGCGGTCGCAGCAAACGCGGTCGCATCCCCGAACTGTGGGACGGCCACGCCGCCGAACGCATCGCCGCAGACATGTACCACTGGCTCCACACCCAATCCCGGGAGTCCCACCCATCATGAAAGTCCAAAGCCATGGATCGCCACGGCCTGACGGCCTCGCGATGACGGAGGGGGGTAGTGGCACCGCGATGACGATCAAGGTCAGGGGCCTCGCGAGGATGAAAGGCCGTCATTGCGAGGAGCGCAGCGACGCGGCAATCCATGTCCTTTGGCTGTCATTGCAAGCGTTGCGCGGCAATCCATGCAGGCATGAAGTCATGGATCGCCACGGCCTGCGGCCTCGCGATGACGGGCCCCGAAGCCATGGATTGCCACGCTTCGCTCGCAATGACGGATACCAAAGCCATGGATCGCCACGGCCTGACGGCCTCGCGATGACGGAGGGGGGTAGTGTCGCCGCGATGACGATCAAGGTCAGGGGCCTCGCGAGGATGAAAGGCCGTCATTGCGAGGAGCGCAGCGACGCGGCAATCCA
>CAIPBW010000349.1 GCA_903863395.1 uncultured beta proteobacterium | reverse complement strand
GCCGCAGCAAGTCTGGCTTTACCCGCGTTGATGCCGGGCGTGATGCCGCCCCCGAATACGTGGGCGGCATGCGCGGCATCGTTGAACGCAACGCTGTGCGCTACTACTTCGCGGTTCAAGCGTATCTGGAAAGCGCGAATCTTCCGCAAGGCAAGCGCTTTGAAGCCGCGACTGAGCGCTGGTTTGAACTCACCGAACGGTTTGCGCTGCAACTCCACGAGTTGGACCGGCAGGAATACCTGTCAGCCAAACGCATGGAGTGGGACGAGCAGATGCGTCACCAGCGTGCGCTCGAAGCACCCGGGGCCGGAGTGCGACCCTGACCTGCGCCAGCGATCGCCATCCCGCGGCGCTTGCCTGGGAACTATTTCTTGCCGGAGGGCTTGGCAACCCACGCTTCAGTCCCTGCATCCCATCGATGCGTTTTGATGAACTCATCGCGATCGCGCTTGACTGCGGGCAAGCGGTGTGCGCAAGAATTGAAAAACCCCGCAGGGCTTACGCTCTGCGGGGTTTGCGTTTGGTTGAACGCGGGGCGGGCAATTACATGTCCATGCCGCCCATGCCGCCCATTCCACCCATACCGCCACCCATGCCGCCGCCCATGCCGCCAGCGCCGGACTCATCCTTGGGAGCCTCGGCCACCATGCACTCGGTGGTGAGCATCAAAGACGCAACCGACGCGGCGTTTTGCAGCGCCGTGCGGGTGACCTTGGTGGGGTCCAGAATACCCATTTCGATCATGTCGCCATAGGTGTCGTTGGCGGCGTTGAAGCCGTAGTTGCCCTTGCCGGCCATCACCGCGTTGACCACCACCGAGGCTTCGCCACCGGCGTTGAACACGATCTCGCGCAAGGGCGCTTCAATCGCCTTGAGCACCAAGGCAATGCCGTGGTCCTGGTCAGCGTTGTCACCCTTGATCTTGCCAGCGGCTTGCTTGGCGCGCAGCAGGGCCACGCCACCACCGGCCACAATGCCTTCTTCCACGGCAGCGCGGGTAGCGTGCAGGGCGTCTTCCACGCGAGCCTTCTTTTCCTTCATTTCGACTTCGGTGGCAGCACCGACCTTGATCACGGCAACACCGCCAGCCAGCTTGGCCACGCGCTCTTGCAGTTTTTCGCGGTCGTAGTCGCTGGTGGCTTCTTCGATTTGCACGCGCACTTGCTTGACGCGGGCTTCGATGTCAGCAGCAGCGCCAGCGCCGTCGATGATGATGGTGTTTTCCTTGCCGATTTCGATGCGCTTGGCAGTGCCCAGGTCGGCCAGGGTGACCTTCTCCAGGCTCAGGCCGATTTCTTCGGCGATCACCTTGCCGCCGGTCAGGATGGCGATGTCTTCGAGCATGGCCTTGCGACGGTCACCAAAGCCCGGGGCCTTGACGGCGCAGACCTTGAGGATGCCGCGCAGCGTGTTCACCACCAGAGTGGCCAGCGCTTCGCCGTCCACGTCTTCGGCAATGATCAACAGCGGGCGGCCCGCCTTGGCGACTTGTTCCAGCGTGGGCAGCAGGTCGCGGATGTTGCTGATCTTCTTGTCAAACAGCAGCACAAACGGGTTGTCCAGCAGGGCGGCTTGCTTTTCGGGGTTGTTGATGAAGTAGGGCGAGAGGTAGCCACGGTCAAACTGCATGCCTTCGACCACTTCGAGCTCGGACTCGAGCGACTTGCCGTCTTCCACGGTAATCACGCCTTCCTTGCCAACCTTGTCCATGGCGTCGGCAATGATCTTGCCGATGGTTTCGTCGGAGTTGGCCGAGATCGAGCCAACCTGGGCGATTTCCTTGGAAGTGGTGGTGGCCTTGGAGGCCTTCTTCAGCTCGGCAACCAGGGCGGTAACTGCCTTGTCGATGCCGCGCTTCAAGTCCATCGGGTTCATGCCGGCGGCAACGTACTTCATGCCTTCGCGCACGATGGCCTGGGCCAGCACGGTGGCGGTGGTGGTGCCGTCGCCAGCGATGTCAGACGTCTTGGAAGCAACTTCCTTGACCATCTGCGCGCCCATGTTCTGGAGCTTGTCCTTGAGTTCGATTTCCTTGGCTACGGACACGCCGTCCTTGGTCACGGTGGGGGCGCCAAACGAGCGCTCCAGCACCACATTGCGGCCCTTGGGGCCCAGGGTCACCTTGACCGCGTTGGCCAGGATGTTCACGCCTTCAACCATGCGTGCGCGGGCTTCGCCGCCGAAAATTACGTCTTTTGCTGCCATGTTTAATTCTCCAAATGTTTATTCAGTTGAGGACAGAGCGACCATGCGCGGTGCGCATCGTTCGGTCTGTCCCGCAAATTATTTCTTTTCAACAACCGCGAACAGGTCGTCTTCCTTCATCACCAGCAGTTCATCGCCCGAGACCTTGACGGTCTGGCCGCTGTACTTGCCAAACAGAACGCGGTCGCCGACCTTGACGTTCATGGCGATGATTTCGCCCTTGTCGTTCTTCTTGCCAGGGCCCACGGCCAGCACTTCGCCTTGATCAGGCTTTTCGGCGGCGCTATCGGGAATGACAATGCCGGAAGCTGTCTTGGTTTCGTTTTCGACGCGCTTGACGATGACGCGGTCTGCCAAAGGACGCAGTTTCATGAGGAATCTCCTAGGTATTGAAACGGTGGAACATCGGCGCCAGCCAAAAAAGTTGGCGCTTATTAACTTGTGGGGATGGTGCTGTTAGCACTCAAACCCAACGAGTGCTAATGATAAGGGCGTTTTGGGAGGATTCAAGTGCGGCGGGGTGAACTTTTGCAATCGCATCGTCGGAAATATGTCGGAGCTATGCTTGGCGCTAAATTTGGAGCCATTTTATGGAAACGATTTATTCGCTTGGTTTACGGGGTTCAGGACGACATTCTTATGGTGATGGTCATGGCTGTCGATAGACGCGAGGATAGCGCTGTATACCAGTCCGCGATGGCCCGCATTTCTGAGTTGATTTCCGAACTTGCAAAAGTTACGCCAAAGCGTCATTAACGATAAGCCGTGCTTGTCTATGCTGGAACAATTGATCCGTCACTGCGAGGAGCGCAGCGACGCGGCAGTCCTTGCTCTTTGGCTGTCATTGCGAGCGAAGCGTGGCAATCCATGCAGGCATGAAGTCATGGATCGCCACGCTTCGCTCGCGATGACGAAAAGGGTCATGGATCGCCACGGCCTGACGGCCTCGCGATGACTGCCTCTGCGTCATTGCGAGGAGCG
>CAIPBW010000348.1 GCA_903863395.1 uncultured beta proteobacterium | reverse complement strand
CGTGAGGATGTCCATGCCCTCGCACATGTGGGCGCGCTCGGTGGCCTCGTCCACATTCTGGTAATGAATCCAGCGCCAGCCGTGGCAGGCGATCTCGTGGCCGAGTTGCCCCAGTGCGGCGGCCAGTTCGGGATGGCGCTGCAACGCCATCGACACCGCAAACACCGTGAGCGGCAGGCCGCGCCGCTCAAACTCGCGCAGGATGCGCCACACGCCCACGCGCGAGCCGTACTCGTAGATGCCTTCCATGCTGATGTGGCGATCCGGGTAGCTGGCCGGGTTGAACATCTCCGACAAGAATTGCTCCGAACCCGCGTCGCCGTGGAGCACGCTGTTCTCGCCGCCTTCTTCGTAGTTGAGCACAAACTGCACCGCCACGCGCGCGCCGCCGGGCCACTGCGCATGGGGCGGGTGCGCTCCGTAGCCGATCAGGTCACGCGGGTAGGCTTGGGTAGAGTCGTAATGGGTCATGGCAGGGTGGAAGTTTTGATTGCGTCGGGCGCAGGCAAATTATCAGGCCGCCGATGATAGCGGCAAGCCTGAAACTGAATACACTTTGCAGCATTCATCACAAGGAGGAAAAATGGGTTTGAGCACACACGTTCTGGACACCATGCACGGCTGCCCCGCAGCGGGAATGCGGGTGGCACTGTACACCACCACCGCCGGCGCGGCCACGCTGGTCAAGGAGTTTGTGCTCAACCACGATGGGCGCAACCCCGACGGCATGCTCTACGACCACGCCAGCCTGCGCGCAGGCACCTACCGCCTGGTGTTTGACGTGGCAGGCTACTTCAAGAGCCGCAACGTGGCCCTGCCCGAACCCAACTTCCTCAACCACGTCAGCCTCGACTTCGGCGTGGCCCACGCCGACCAACACTACCACGTGCCCCTGCTGGTAAGCCCGTGGAGCTACTCCACGTACCGGGGGTCGTGACGCAGCCAGCGCCGTGCCGAATTCTGGCAATATCGCGCCACCATGAATTTCAGTGCCATCCCACGCGAACGTCTGCCGGAGCTGATTCGGCGCAGTCCCAAGGCCGAGTTGCATATCCATATCGAGGGCTCGCTGGAGCCGGAAATGATTTTTGCGCTGGCCACAAAGAACCAGGTGCGCCTGAACTACGCCAGCGTCGAGGCGCTGCGCCAGGCCTGTGCCTTTACCGACCTGCAGAGTTTTCTGGACCTGTACTACGCCGGGGCTTCGGTGCTGCGCGACGACGACGATTTTTATGCCATGGCGATGGCGTATTTCCGCCGTGCCGCGGCGGACGGGGTGGTGCGCGCCGAACTGTTTTTTGATCCGCAAACGCATACCGAGCGCGGCGTCCCGATCCGCAGCGTGATCCTGGGCCTGGTGCGCGCGTGCGACGAGGCGCGGCGCGACTTGGGCATCAGCGCCGGATTGATCATGTGCTTTTTGCGCCATCTATCCGAGGAGTCGGCCTTGCAGACCCTGCACGACGCCTTGCCGTTGCGCCAACATCTGCTGGGCGTGGGACTGGACTCCAGCGAGCGCGGCAATCCACCCGAAAAATTTGCCCGCGTGTTTGAGGCTTGCCGCGCACTGGGCCTGCATTGCGTGGCGCATGCGGGCGAGGAAGGGCCACCGGCCTACATCGAAAGTGCGCTGGATGTGCTCAAGGTCGAGCGCGTGGACCACGGCGTGCGCTGCCTGGAAGATGCGGCCCTGGTGCAGCGCCTTTCGCGCGAGCAGGTGCCGCTGACGGTGTGCCCCTTATCGAACATCAAGCTGTGCGTGTTTGCGTCGATGGCAAAGCACAACCTCGCCACGTTGCTGCGCGCGGGCTTGTGTGTGACGGTCAATTCGGACGACCCAGCCTACTTTGGTGGCTACGTCCTGCGCAACTACACGGCGCTGTTTGACGCGCTACCCGAACTCGGGCCCCGTGATGCCTGGCAACTGGCGAGAAACAGCCTGCAGGCCAGCTTTGCCGAGCCCGCCGAGAAAGAGGCTTGGCTGCGGCAACTCGACGCCGTGTTCGCCAGCGCCTGAAGCGCTGGCACCGGCGCTGACTAGAGCTGCCCTTCGGTCAGGGTGTCGAGCTGGAAGCGGCCGCTCTTGTGCCACAGCCAGGTGTCGGTGTAGGTCACGCGGCCCATCTTGATGGGTGCTGGAAACGGCGCAGCCTTGCGTACCGTGCGCTCGATTTCGGACATTACCTCGGGTGCCTGGCTGGGTGCGCGCAGCCAGCGCAGTGCGGTGATTTTTCCCATGTTGTCGATATCGACTTCTAGCACGCCGACGGCGTAGAGCAGTGGCGGCATCTTGCCGGGGTAGACGCGCTCGCGGTTGCCGCCGTAGAGGTGTGCGGCGGCGTCCTTGCGGTAGTCGCGTGGCGTGGGGGCGTGCGAGATTTTCTCGGGCACGGCAACGGGCGGCAGTGGTGGTGGCGGCGCGGGCTTTACCGGTGGTGGGGGAGGCGGCGGAGGGGGCGGGGGAGGCGGAGGCGGTGTGGCGCAGCCCGCCACGATGGCAGCAATGCTGGCCCACAGGCTGGCAATTTTGAGCGGTGACTGGCGGGGGCGGCTTGTCATGCAATATCTCCCAATAGAATGGCGCTCGCGTACTGTGCCTGAAATTTGCCAGCGCGTGCAACTTTCGTCCATCTATTTTGAAGCCAGCCCTGCATGTCCAGCGTGATCACCCAATTTCTCAGCCAGTTGGCGCATGAACCCGCGCTGCTGGTCACGGTGCAGTCCACACGCGGCTCGGTGCCACGTGAGGTGGGGGCATGGATGGCGGTGTTCGCCCACAGCACCTTGGGCACCGTGGGCGGCGGGCATCTGGAGTGGCAGGCGCTGCCGCACGCGCGCGAGCGGCTGGCCCAACCGGAGTTTGTCGAGGAAGTGGTTTCTTATGCACTCGGCCCGACCTTGGGCCAGTGCTGTGGCGGCGCGGTGGAACTGCATTTCCAGCGCGTCACGGCCGCCGACACCGAGCGCCTGGCGCAGCAACTCGGCAAAGAGCTGATGCCGGTGGCCGTGTTTGGGGCCGGCCATGTCGGACGCGCCCTGGTGCAGGTGCTTGCTACCTTGCCGATGGACGTGACCTGGATTGACAGCCGCGACGGCATCTTTGGCAGCGACGCGCCCGCGCATGTGCACTGCGAGCAATCGGCACCGGTGCAGTCGGCCGTGGTGCAGCTTGCACCACAATCGCGCGTGCTGATCATGAGCTTTAGCCATGGCGAAGACTTTGATCTGGTGGCGGCATGCCTGACGCGCCAGCGCGAGCGCGCCGATCTGTCCTTTATCGGGCTGATTGGCAGCAAAACCAAATGGGCCACGTTTCGTAACCGGTTGCTGCAGCGTGGCTTTGGTGAGGGAGAATTGCAGCACATCACCTGCCCCATCGGCATCGACGGTATCGCAGACAAGCGACCGGCGGTGATTGCGGTGGCGGTTGCGGCACAGTTGTTGCGTGCCACTGCGGGTTGAAGACCACTATCACAATCACAAGGAGAAAATTGAATGGAGAGTTACCTGCTGGACTGGGCCAACCTGCTTTTGCGCTGGACCCACGTTATTACAGCGATTGCCTGGATCGGGTCGTCCTTTTATTTCGTGTTTCTGGATAGCAGCCTTACGCCTGCAGCCGACGAGAATCTCAGGCGCGAAGGCGTCACCGGCGAACTGTGGGCCGTGCATGGCGGCGGCTTCTACCACCCGGTCAAGTACGCCGTGTCGCCACCCAAACTGCCCGAGCACCTGCACTGGTTTTTCTGGGAGAGCTACACCACCTGGCTGACCGGCTTTGCGCTGTTTACCGTGTCGTACCTGTGGAGCGCCAGCACCTACCTGATCGACAAGTCGTTGATGGATTGGTCGCAGCCTATGGCCATTGGCGTGGCGCTGGGCTTTCTGGTGCTGTTCTGGCTGGCCTACGACGCCATTTGCCGCGCTCTAGGGCAAACCAAGAATGGCGACGCCAAGGTTGGCGCGTTGGTGGCGGTGCTGGTGTGTGCGGCGTCGTGGGCGGCGTGCCACTGGTTTGCCGGGCGTGCAGCGTTTCTGCTGGTCGGCGGGATGCTGGCCACCAGCATGAGCGCCAACGTGTTCTTCTGGATCATCCCGGGCCAGCGCGCGGTGGTGGCCGACCTCAAGGCTGGCCGTCCGGTGGACCCGATGTACGGCAAGCGCGGCAAGCAGCGCAGCGTGCACAACACCTACTTCACGCTGCCGGTGCTGTTTGCCATGCTCAGCAACCACTACAGCTTTACCTACACCCACCCGCAGAACTGGCTGGTGCTCATTGCCATGATGTTTGCCGGCGCTGCCATCCGCCAGTTCTTCGTACTGCGCCATGGCTTTTTGCTGGGGCGCAACGGTCACCCCTGGGGCTATGCCGCCGCAGGCGTGGCCGCACTGTTGGGCCTGGGCTTGTGGTTGCAACCGGTGGCACCCGCCGCCACTGCGGCTGGTGCAAGCGCTGCACCTGCTGCCCCGGGCGATGCCATTGGCTACAAAACCCTGCAAGCAGTGCTGGAGCAGCGCTGCTACATGTGCCACGGCCCGCTGGTGCAAATGAAAAACGTGCGCCTGGACTCAGCCCAGGGCGTCAAGCAGCACGCGCAGAACATGTACCAGCAGGTGGTCGTCACACGCATCATGCCCATGGCCAACGCCACCCACATCACCGATGCCGAGCGCGCCCTGATTGCCAAGTGGTTTACCGACGGCGCACGCGTCGATTGACGTGCATGTTCCCGGTCATTGCGATGGCGAAAGGCCGTCATTGCGAGCGAAGCGCGGCAATCCATGCAGCCAAGAAGCCATGGATCGCCACGGCCTGACGGCCTCGCGATGACGAGTGTGGTGCGGCCTCGCGATGACGAATATGGTGCGGCAGCGCGATGACGAGTGTGGTGT
>CAIPBW010000347.1 GCA_903863395.1 uncultured beta proteobacterium | reverse complement strand
TTCATCGGGCGCGAAAAAGAGATCGCTGAAGTAAAAGGGGCATTGAGTGAATATCGTTTGGTGACGCTAACCGGCTCGGGCGGCGTGGGAAAGACACGTTTGTCCTTGCAAGTCGCTTCGGAATTGCTCGATCAATTTCCCAGCGGCACGTGGTTCGTGGAACTTGCACCCATCACCGACCCTGACTTGATTCCGCAAGTCATTCTCACCGCAGCGGACATGCAAACCCAGCAAGGCAGGAGCGCACTGGACAGCCTGACGGATTTCCTGCGCGAAAAAACATCCTTGCTTGTTTTGGATAACTGCGAACATCTCATCGAAGCCTGCGCCAAACTCGCTGACACATTATTGAATGCCGCGCCGAATTTGAAGATTCTGGCTTCAAGCCGTGAAGCCTTGGGCATCAAAGGTGAACAAGCCTGGCATGTGCCATCGCTTTCCATTCCAGATTTGAAACATTTGCCAGCCGCAGAGGGACTATCACAATACGAAGCCGTGCGTTTGTTCATTGACCGCGCCGTGCTGGCTCAGCCGCATTTTGCAGTGACGGATGAAAATGTAAACGCTGTGGCGCAGACCTGCCAGCGTGGTGCTGGTCTACCTGGTGTGCGCCAGCATCATGGTGGCGCTGGTGGTGGTGCTCACCCGGCGTGGGCGTATTGGCTGGAACGACGCTGCCTTCGGTGCGCTGGTGGGGGCGTTCCCCAACACCGGCTTCATGGGCGTGCCGCTCCTGGTGGCGCTGCTTGGGGCCAAGGCGGCAGGCCCGGCGATTCTGGCGGTGCTGCTCGACATGGTGTTTACCTCGTCGCTGTGCATTGGCCTGTCGCGCCTGGAGGCTTCTGTCAGCACCGGCGTTTCTCCCGGGCGCGCGGTGCAAAACGCGCTCAAGGGCGTGGCGGCCAATCCGCTGCCGTGGTCGATTCTGCTGGGTGCGGCTTTCTCCGCGCTGCAACTGGCCTTGCCCCGGCCACTGGCGCAAACCGTGGGCCTGCTGGCCGACGCCGCCTCGCCGGTGGCGCTGTTCACCATCGGCGCGGTGCTGGCGCGCTCGCAAATGCTCACCGACGCCGGTCACGCGCACCACGTCCCATGGCAAGAGTACGTACCGGTGGCGGCCATCAAACTTTTTGTGCACCCGCTCCTGGTGCTGCTGGTGGGAACCCTGGCCATCCACCTGGGGCTGCCGCTGCAGCGCTTTAGCCTCACGGCGCTGGTGCTGCTGGCGGCCCTGCCCAGCGCCAGCAACGTGTCGCTGCTGGCCGAGCGCTACGGGGCCGACAATGGCCGCATTGCGCGCATCATCCTGGTATCCACGGCGGCAGCCTTTGTGACCTTCTCGGGCGTGGTGCTGCTGATGGTTTGAACGCGCATACTTCACGCATTGCAAGGAGGGTTGGATGAGACGCTGGAATGGTTGGGGCGATGACGCCATCGAACTGGTGCTGCCCGCTGAGGCCATGGGCTTCTTGCGTGAGCGCCTGGGCGCGGGCACGCCGACACGCGACGCCACGCTGGAGCAGGTTTGCGCCGCCATCGGCCCGAGCCGCTTGCCCGCGCACCCCTTGGTGGATACCGACGCCGAGGTGCGGCTGCGCAACAGCCTGGGCCA
>CAIPBW010000346.1 GCA_903863395.1 uncultured beta proteobacterium | reverse complement strand
GGCCTCGCAATGACGAAGCCGCCTTGCCTCGCGATGCCGAATGGCTGTCATTGCGAGCGAAGCGCGGCAATCCATGCAGGCATGAAGTCATGGATTGCCACGTCGCTGCGCTCCTCGCAATGACGAAGCCGCCTTGCCTCGCGATGACGCGGAGGTGCGGCCTCGCGATGACGCCGGGTTACGGGGAATCAGTGTGACTTGCTGGCGTGCGACTTCTTGGCCGCAGCGTGATGTTGTGGCGTGGCGGAGGCTTCGCCCAGGTCGCTTCGGATGGCGCTGAGCACGTCGCGCACGGTCTTGACGGCCATGTTGCCTATGGTGCCGGCTTCTTCGATGGCACCTTCGATGGCGCTCTTGCCTACCTGTGCCACGTTGCCGCCAATGTCCACGGTGGCCTCGATCACGCCATCGACGGCACGTTTGGCAACCACGCCCACATCCGAGCCGACAATGGCCGCGTGCTTGATGACCGAGCGCAAGGTCTCGGCGGACGCATGCACCACGTCGCCGCCCACATCATGCACGCCCATGACGATGCCCTTGGCCACACTCTTGATGCTCATGGTCAAGCCGGTGCCGACCTGCTCCACCGCACCAATGGCACCCATGACAACATGGTGCACCACGTTGACCATATCACCGGCGCTAACGCCGCCCAGACGCAGCGCGTCTGCGACGGTCTTGCGCACCAGTGCGGCAATGTCGGACTCGATGGCGTTCAGACCCGCGAGGCTTTGTGCAATCCCATCCTTGAGCGCGCGCGATGATTCATCCATCGTGCCTGATTCACCGTTGCCGCGGTGCTTGACGCCGTGAATGGGGTGCGTGGTTGTGGCTAGTTTCTTGGTCATGGTGGTCCTTTAATGAAATGGGTTGATGACTCTCTGGCTGAGCGAGCAGCCAGCATAGGCATCAGCCACATTCAAACCTTGCGATTTCGCAAGCGCGGCAAAGTGCCCCGCACCGTGGTGGCAACGTAATAGAGCAGCCCCTTGGCGCTGACCTGGTGGCGAAGGCATTGCGCAAACCAATCGTTGGCGATCTTGAACACGCCCTGCTGGTAGCGCAGGTAGGCAAAGTCGAACGCCAGCTTGTAGAGCCGTTGGTTGATCAGCTCGGGGGAGAGAGAAGATTGGTCTGGCCCGGTGCGGCCCCAACGTGCGATGGCGTTGGCTACGACTGTGTATTCATTGTTTTTTTGCGTTGAGCTGCTGGTAAGACTCCCCGGAGCGGCGCGGTAAAACGAGTAGGTGCCAGCGAGCTTGTGGATCTGGTAGCGGCGCGACACGCGCAGCCAGTAGTCGTAGTCCTCCCCGGTTTGCAGCGTGGTGTCGAAGTAGCCAATTTCGTCCAGCACTTCGCTGCGGAACATAACCGTCGATGTGTGCACAACGGAGTCGAGCAGGAGCTGACAGTAAAGCCAACCTGATTTGTCGCTCTGTATGGCCTGGCTGGAGCTTGCCCTCGGCTGTACGGGTGCGGTGAAGTTGCCGTCGGCATCGGGCCTCCAGACCAGCCACGCGTGGTACACGGCAGCCACTTCAGGGTGCTGTGCGAGGTAGGCCACCTGCGCGTGCAACTTGCCCGCAAACCAGCCATCGTCGGCGTCCAGAAAGCAAATGAAGTCGCCACGCGCATGGCGCATGCCCGCGTTGCGGGCTGCGGAGGCACCCGCATTGACCTGGGTAATCAGCGTGGCATCTGGCGCAGCCTGCGCAACAAGTTGTGCGGTGCGGTCGGTGGAGCCGTCATCGACCACGATGATTTCGATAGGGCTGTATCCCTGGCGCTTGACGCTTTGAAGCGCTTCAACGATAAATTTTTCTGCGTTGTAGGCAGGGATGATGACGGTAATCAAGGGCGTGTTTGGCATGGGGAAAGATGTGCGCAGGCCAGTTACCAGTTACGGTTGAGCCAGGCGCGACACGGCTGTTCGAGCACCTGGAATGACAACACGCCGGTGAGCACGGCGCACAGAAGCGCCATGGACGCGCCGCCCGGAAAGACTGCACGGTACGCATAAAAGGGTTGCTGCCACAGGTAGATCGAAAACGACCAGACCCCAAGCGAGCGCAGCAATGGCGCGCCAAGAGCTGCCTTGAGCCACTGGCTGGAATCAGACAGGTGGTTGACCGTGAACGCGAGCAGCAACGGAGACAGTAGCCGAGCACTCCACCACGGCACGAAACTTGAATAGCAGGCAACGGCAGCTAGCAGAGTCAGCAGCGCAAGCCAGGGCGCAATCTTGGGCCTGAAGCGTTCGCACAGCAAGCGATAGCCCGCCGAGACGAGCAGAAACGACGCGGCAACCTCGGTCCCCAAGTCGCCCCAGCGCGGCGCACCCGCGCCAAGTCGCACATAGACAAAGCCGATGGCAATGCACAGCAGCCCCGATACCAGGAGAGCAAAACCTTCGCGCGCGCGCATGAAGCGCATCACGATCAGGGTGCTCATGAAGATGTAGCAATGCTCCTCAATATTGAGCGACCACAGGTGCCCGATGGGTACATCGCTCTCCCATATGCCGATGTCGCCCGGAAGGTAGGTGCGCAGGAACAGCAGCGTTGCGACCAACTCGGTGCGCGTGAACGCAATGCCCTCATAGGAGGCAAAGGCATGGATGAAAAAAACGAATAGCAAAAAGGCAGGGACGATGCGGCTGATGCGGCGCTTGTAGAACGTGCGCAAGGGCTGGCGCTGGATGAACAGCACCCCGCTCATCAAAAAACCCGAGAGCGAAAAAAATACATCTACGCCCAAGCGGCCCGCGTCCAACGGGAGAAGGCCCAAAAAATGGGCCTCCAGCACCAAGGCGATGGCCAGCCCGCGCCAGCCATCCAGATACCCGGTGTGCTCTGATGATCGTGCCAGGCTATTTGCGATTGCGCCGCCCAACCAGACCCACCATTCCCAACGCGAGCAAGGCCAGGGTGCCAGGCTCGGGCGTGTCGTTGCCGGGATCGGACGCACCGGGTGCAAAGGCGGCACCGCCGTAGGTGAAATACGTGTCATAGGCATCGTAACCACTGAGCAGAAGTTGGAACGAATTGGAAGCCGTGATCGAGAACGG
>CAIPBW010000345.1 GCA_903863395.1 uncultured beta proteobacterium | reverse complement strand
GGCCTGCTGATATTTGCCAGCATTGTGGCGGTGCAGGTGGTCCCGATGTTCGGCGAGGCAAGCCCACAAACGACTCTGCCCGGCAAACCTGCGGGTTGATCCGCCCCTTCGGGCGAACCTGCTCGCAGGCGCGGGCAGATAAGGTGTTTTGCACTGCACCGACCTTGCGGCCGGTGCACGGCTTCGCTTAGTTGAAGGTGTAGCGCGCCATCAGGTTGATGCGTGACAGGTCGCCCTTGTCACCGGCATAGTTTTCGCGCGAGCCACCGATCAGTTCAGCGCCCAGATCAACGTTCTTGATTGGGGTGTAAATGAAGTTCAGATGCCACTGGTTCATACGTTTGTTAATCAAAGTGTTGTCTCCAGTAGCGGCCACGTATGCGTCACTGGCTACGGACTCGACAAACCCATAGGCCAATGTAGTGCGCAGTTTCTCATCGTAGACTTTGGTCAAACCGATGACACCGCCACGGGAGCGGTCCATCTGGATGCCACCGTTTGCATCAACCACCGGGAAGTTTGCGCCAAGCATGGCGTTGGGGTTGTTGTTATCGGCATCAACTTCGGCATATTGCCCCATCAGGATGAAGTCGCTGGAGATCTTGTACTGGCCACCGATACCCCATCCGCTGCCGGTTTTGGAGGCCGAAGCAGTGCGCTGCTCATGGGACAGCAGGCGCAGGTTCACATTGCCCCAATCCGCTGACTTGGCGGCAGACAAAACCAGGGTTGGACGCGACGCGCCAACAGCCGAAGAAACATTTGCATGACTTCCATCTTCCAGTGCAATTTTGAAGGTCGCGCCCGACGCCATGGCATAGGTGTAGCGAATCTGTCCAACGCGCGCAAATGGCATGCCGATAGGACCATTGAAGTCAACCGTCTCAGGACCGTTATCGCCATCCATGAAAGTGGACCAGGTCTGGCCTATCAGCCAGCCAGCGTATTCGCCATACGCCTGACGCAAGCGCAGCACGCTGTTGCTGCCCTGCGCATTGCCGTAGGAGTAAAAGTCACCCTCGAGCTGGGTGTGAATGGGACCCACGGAAGTTGGTGTTGAGGTCTCAAAACCAAAACGTGAAGTCTCACCCGTCAGCACCGTCTTACCAGACTTGGCGTTGTCTTTATTCAGTGGTTGGCCGGGCAGATTCGTAAAGAAGTCAGCCGATGGCGTGCCTTTAATATCGTGGATCAGATCGGCTTCAGCATAGCCATAAACGCGCACCGAAGTTTCGCTATTGGGCATGCGGAAACTGTTGGGGATGTCGCCACCCACTACCGACTCCTTGACCTGGGCGGTTGCCTGGTCGCGGATGTCGGCAATTTCCTTGGCGCTGGCGGCCTTCATGGCCTGGATTTCCTGTTGCAGGGCTTTCAACTGTTGTTCCAGTTGCGTCAACCGATCCACATCGGCTGCGTGCGCTGCAGGCACCAAGCCCGCGCCCATACCGGCAGCGATCAGGGTTAAAACGATTTTGCTGATTTTCATGATAGTTCTTTCGTCTAAAAAAATTACAAATAACTCGCAAGCTGTCTGCCGCTGCCCCCCTAACCGGAGCGCACCTGGGACAGAAAGGTCTTGGCGCGTTCATGCGCCGGATTGGCAAAAAACTCCGCAGGCGTGGTGTCCTCCAGAATGACGCCGTGGTCAAAAAAGATCAGGCGGTCGGCCACTTCGCGCGCAAAACCCATTTCGTGGGTTACCACCAGCATGGTAATGCCGGTGTGCGCCAGTTCACGCATCACCACCAGGACTTCATTGACCATTTCAGGGTCCAGCGCCGAGGTTGGCTCATCGAACAACAACACCTTGGGGTCCATTGCCAGCGCGCGTGCAATCGCCACGCGCTGCTGCTGCCCCCCGGAGAGTTGCACCGGGTACTTGTGGGCCTGGTCTTTGAGCCCCACGCGTTCGAGCAAGGCCAGCGCCTTGGCTTCGGCGTCGGCCTTGGACATTTTGCGTACCCGCATCGGTGCCAGAGCGACGTTTTTCAGAATGGTCAGGTGCGAGAACAGGTTAAAGCTCTGGAACACCATTCCCACCTCGCGCCGGATGGCGTCGAGGTGCTTCAAATCGTCGTTGAGTTCGATACCGTCCACCGTGATGCTGCCTGCGTCGTGCGCCTCGAGCCGGTTCAAGGTGCGCAGATAGGTCGATTTGCCGGAACCCGAAGGCCCGATGATCGCCGTAACCTGCCCCTCGTAGAACGTGGCCGTCACGCCCTTGAGCGCATGGAAGGCACCAAAGTGCTTGTCCACGTTGCGCGTTTCAATGATGGGTTTCAAGTTCATCATCGACTCCTAGCGCTTCCTGCCCGCATCCAGCTTGGTCTCAAGCGCCGAGGTCAACGTGGTGAACGCGGTGGTGAGAATCAGGTAGATGATGGCGGTGGTCAGAAACACCGGGATGGGCTTGTAGCTCGAAGCCTGCACACGCGAGCCGATCATGGTCAACTCCGACACGCTGATGGCATAGGCCAGCGACGTATCCTTGACCAGACTGGCCAGGTTGTTGGCCAAGGCGGGCAGCGCCACACGCATGCTTTGGGGTAAAACAATGTCCATGAAGGTTTGGAGTGGCGAGAGTCCGAGGGCGCGGGCGGCTTCCACCTGCCCATGCGGAACGGCCAGAATGCCCCCGCGTACACACTCCGTGTTGTATGCGCCGATATTGACCGCCAAGGCGATCGCGGCACAGGCAAAGTCGGAGGGTTTCACGGAATCGGGCAGCACATCAGGCAGCACCAACCATACGAACAGGATTTGCAGCAGCAGCGGCGTGCCGCGAATCAGCCATACATAGAAATCGCAAAGCCAGCGCAGCGGCAGAAAGCTCGACAGTTTGCCCAGCCCCGCAACCACCCCGATGACGATTCCCGCCAGCCCCGCAATCAGCGTCAGCCACACGGTTACCCGTGCGCCATCGGCAAACTCCTTGGCGGCTGGCCCGATCGGCTCCGGTGCCAACGCGATCAACGACCCCAAGCCCCACAGAAACAATACCAACCCCACCATGGAACCCAACATGGTCCATCCAGGATTTTGCTTGACCCAGTTCATGAATGCGCGTTCCGCTTAATGGCAGGAAATGTCCGTCTGGGTGTATTTCTGCGAGAGCTGCTGGTACAGGCCGGTCTTCATCACTTCGGCCAGGGCCTTGTTCCAGGCTTGCAACAGATCGGGGTTGTTCTTGCGCGTGATCATGGAGATGCGCTCAACAAACACCATGTCGCCCGGGACTACGCCGGTGCCTGGATTCTTTTCCAGGGTGGCCTTGACCACAAAGCGGTCAGAGATCCAGGCGTCGTACTTCTTGGCGCGCAGGGCGGCAAAATTGGCGCCTTCGTCCTTGTAGGTCTTGATCTCGCCAATGCCTGCAATCTTCTTGGCAGCGTCATAGTAGGTGGTGGCAATCTGCACACCGACTGACTTGCCCTTGAGGTCGGCTACTGTCTTGGGGCCGCCGGGGAACGAGACGATCTGGCCACCCGAGCAATAGTGCGGTGCGGCAAAGTCCACTGACTTGGCGCGCTCTTCGGTGTAGCCGTGCGAGGCGATGGCAAAGTCAAAGCGGTCCTGACGGATCGAAGCCAGTTGCGCGTCAAACGGAACCACCTTCCATTCGAGCTTGAGCCCCATCTGCTTGACTACCGCTTCGGCCAACTCGATTTCAAAACCGGTCAGCTTGGGGCCCTCAAAGTAATTGAACGGGAAGTAAGCACCTTCGGTGGCCACCACGGCCGTGCCGGAATCCTGGATCACTTTCCAGTCGCGGGCTTGTGCTGTGCCTGCTGCAAATGCCAGCGCACAGGAGACCAAACCCACCCATTTCGATAAATGTCGCATAAGTTTTCCTCTTTGAAATGACGAAACGTCAATAACCAACAACCACTTTCGTTCGCCGCCCGCAGCTACAGCGGGAGCGCCCGCCCATCCTAGCAGATGGCTTGCGGCCCACTTTGATATAACTGCGGATGGATTCAAAAACGGTTCCCAATATTCGCCAACCCACCCTCATTCGTATGAACACTCCCACCCCCTCCAACGCCTCTTCCCCCGAACTCCAGGTCGAAACCCGTGGCCCGGTGCTGTGGCTCACCATCACGCGCGAGGAACGGCGCAACGCCATGAGCCACGCGGTATTGGCAGGCATGGCGCAGGCCATTGCGGCGGCACAGACGCAGCGCGAGATCCGCGCCATCGTCATCACCGGCGCGGGCAGCAAGGCGTTTTGTGCCGGGGCCGACCTGCAGTCCGCCAAGGCCTTCACCACCGACTACTCCGAGCCGCATGGCCACCTGGCGCAACTGCTGCGCGTGGCCAAGGCCAGCACCGTGCCGCTGGTGGCGCGCGTCAACGGTGCCTGCATGGCCGGGGGCATGGGCCTCTTGAGCATGTGCGACATGGCGGTGGCCGCCAGCCACGCCGTGTTCGGCCTGCCGGAAGTCAAGGTCGGCGTCTTTCCGGCACAAGTCCTAAGCGTGCTGCAACACCTGATTCCACGGCGCACCCTGGCCGAGATGTGCATCACCGGCGAGCCCATCACGGCACAACAGGCGCTGGAATACAAGCTGGTGAACTACGTGGACGACGACCTCGACGCCAAGCTGCAGTGGCTGCTCGAGCGCCTGCTTGACAAGTCGCCGGCCGCCATTCGCCGCGGCCTCTACACCATGAAGAAGATCGAAGCCATGGCGTTTGAAGAAAGCATGTCGTTCACCGAAAGCCAGATCGCTCTCTTTACCCTGACCGAAGACGCCAAGGAAGGCCAGCAGGCTTTCCAGGAAAAACGCAAGCCGCAGTGGAAGGGCCACTGACCGCACTGGCCAAGCACTTGCAGCCGCAGGCCCGGGTTCATAATCGCCGGGTGCTACGCATTACAAGAGGAGACTACCCGCCATGTTGACCCTGCTCGCCGTCGTTTTTGTCATCGCCTATGCGGCCATCGCGCTGGAACACCCGCTCAAGGTCAATAAGTCGGCCGTTGCCCTGATTGCAGCGGGCCTGCTCTGGACGGTGTATGCGGTGGGCTCGGGCGAACACGACATGGTCGGCGCCGAGCTGGGCGAGTCGCTCATGGGCACGGCGCAGATCGTGTTCTTCCTGCTCGGGGCCATGACCATCGTCGAAGTGGTTGATGCCCACGACGGCTTTTATGTGATCACCTCGCGCATCCGCACCGCCAAGCTCTCGACCCTGATGTGGCTGGTGGGCTTTGTCACGTTCTTCCTCAGTTCCATTTTGGACAACCTGACCACCACCATCGTCATGGTCTCGCTGATGAAAAAGCTGCTCGACAAGCACGACGACCGCCTGCTGTTTGCCGGCATCATCGTGATTGCCGCCAACGCCGGGGGTGCCTGGACGCCGATTGGCGACGTCACCACCACCATGCTCTGGATTGGCGGTCAGATCACTTCACTGTCGATCATGAAGTCGGTGTTCATTGCCTCGATGGTCAGTCTGCTGGTGCCGCTGGCCATGACCGCGCGTGCACTCGGCAACCGCGACGTGGTTGCACCGGCACGCAGCGCGGACAACTCCAACTACAAGGCCAGCCATTTCGAGCGCACCCTGATGTTCTACCTGGGCCTGGGCATTCTGGTGGCGGTACCCGCCTTCAAGGCGCTCACCGGTCTGCCGCCGTTTCTGGGCATCCTGTTCGGTCTGGGCCTGCTGTGGGCCGTGGGCGACCTGATCCACCTGGACAAGCACGACGACGACAAGGAACACCTGACCCTGGTGCGCGCGCTGCACCGGATCGACATGAGCTCGATCGTGTTCTTTATCGGCATCCTGCTGTCAGTGGCCACGCTGGAGCACACCCACATTCTTTCTTCGCTGGCCCAGTGGCTCGACCGGACAGTGGGTCGCCAGGACGTGATCGTGCTGATCATCGGCCTAGTCAGCGCCATTGTGGACAACGTGCCGCTGGTAGCCGCGTCGATGGGCATGTACAACCTGGCGCAATACCCGACCGACAGTTTCCTGTGGGAGTTTGTTGCCTACTGCGCCGGTACCGGCGGCTCGATTCTGATCATCGGCTCGGCCTCGGGCGTGGCCGCCATGGGGCTGGAGAAAATTCACTTCTTCTGGTACGCGCGAAGGATTGGCGGCCTGGCCCTGGTGGGCTATCTGGCCGGGGCGGCAGCCTACGTGCTCCAGTACCAGCTCACGCACTGAACGCACACACAGGAGGGCGTTGACCATGACCATGAGCGACACCACCTTTGACTACATCATCGTCGGGGGCGGCACAGCCGGCGCGCTTCTGGCCAACCGGCTGAGCATGGACGCCAGCAAGCGCGTGCTGCTGATCGAAGCCGGGCGCAAGGACGATTACCACTGGATTCACATCCCGGTGGGTTACCTCTACTGCATCGGCAACCCGCGCACCGACTGGCTCTACCAGACCGAGCCCGACGCGGGCTTGAACGGGCGCGCGCTGCGCTATCCGCGCGGCAAGACGCTGGGCGGCTGCAGCAGCATCAACGGCATGATCTACATGCGCGGCCAGGCGCGCGACTACGACCGCTGGGCGCAGATGGTGGGCGATGCCGACTGGAGCTGGGCCCAGTCGCTGCCCTACTTCAAGCTGCACGAAGACCACTACCGTGGTGCCAATGACCTGCACGGTGCGCGTGGCGTCGTCCCGGCGCTGATGGAAAGCGACGGCAGCCTGTACCGCAAGCTGCTGCGCCACCACCGCAGCGGCGGCGAGTGGCGTGTGGAAAAGCAGCGCCTGCGCTGGGACGTGCTTGATGCTTTTGCCCAAGCGGCGGTGCAGGCCGGCATTCCGGCCACACCCGACTTCAATGGCGGCGACAACGAGGGCGTGGGCTACTTCGAGGTCAACCAGAAAACCGGCTGGCGCTGGAACACCGCCAAGGCGTTCCTGCGCCCCACCTGCTACGGGCGGCCCAACTTTGAACTCTGGACCGGTGCCCAGGTGTCGCGTCTGGTGCTCGACGCCAACACCGCAGGCGACGCGCCGCTGCGCTGCAGCGGTGTGCAGGCGTGGGACGGCCATGCGATGGTGACGGCGCACGCTCGCTCCGAGGTGATTTTGTGCGCGGGCAGCATTGGCTCGCCGCAGATTCTGGAACTCTCCGGCGTGGGCTCAGCGCAGCGGCTGCAGGCGCTGGGTATCCCGGTAGTGCACGACCTGCCCGGCGTGGGCGAAAACCTGCAAGACCATTTGCAGATCCGCGCCGTGTTCAAGGTGGAAAACACCCGCACACTCAACCTGCGCGCCAGCACGCTCTGGGGCAAGGCCATGATCGGCCTGGAATACGCCTTCAAGCGCACCGGCCCGATGAGCATGGCCCCGAGCCAGTTGGGTGCCTTCACGCGCAGCGACCCGGCCCAGCCCTACCCCAACCTGGAATACCACGTGCAGCCACTCAGCCTGGACGCGTTCGGCCAGCCGCTACATACCTTCAACGCCATGACCGCCAGCGTGTGCAACCTCAACCCCACCAGCCGGGGGTCGATCCACATCCGCACGCCGCGCTTTGAAGACGCACCGGCCATCGCTCCCAACTACCTCAGCACCGACGTAGACCGCCGAATTGCGGCCGACTCGCTGCGCACCACGCGCCACATCATGGCGCAGCCGGCGCTGCAGAAGTTCAAGCCGCAAGAGTACAAACCCGGCGTGCAGTACCAGACCGATGCCGAACTGGCCAAGCTGGCTGGCGACATTGCGACCACCATTTTTCACCCGGTGGGCACCACCAAGATGGGCCGCGCCGACGACCCCATGGCGGTGGTCAACTCGCGCCTGCAAGTGCGCGGCGTGGCTGGCTTGCGCGTGGTGGATGCGGGTGTGATGCCGCTGATAACCAGCGGCAATACCAATGCGCCGGTGCTGATGATTGCCGAAAAGGCGGCGCAATGGATTGCGGAAGACGAGTTGGCCCGAATGAAGGGTTAATCCCAATGTCTGGCCGCATTTTCATGCGCTACAGTTCACCCACTTTACGCACAGTGGCAACTGCGAGCGGCGGGTGAGAAAGCCGAGGAGACGGTTTAGAACAGCAACAATATCTGCCATCGCACGACGATGCAGTTCAAAGAAGCACTGGCTGACCCCAGTGCTTTTTTTATGCGACACCCGAATGCGACAATGCCCGCATGGAAATTTTCTTTGTCTCGGTGGCGTCGTTGCTTGCGGGTTTTGTCGACGCCATCGTGGGCGGCGGCGGGCTGATTCTGGTGCCAGCGTTGTTTGCCGCCTACCCCAGCGCACATCCGGCCACGCTATTTGGCAGCAACAAGGGCGCGTCCGTCTGGGGCACGGCGCTGGCCACCCACCAGTACAGCCGCCGCGTGGACATGCGCTGGCGCGTACTGCTGCCCGCAGCAACCTGCGGCTTTGCCGCATCGTTTGCTGGGGCCTGGACAGTGACGTTGATCTCGCCGGAATTTCTGCGCAAGGTCCTGCCCTTTGTGCTGGCCGCCGTGCTGGCCTACACCCTGGCAAAAAAGGAACTGGGCCGCACCCACGCGCCGCGCTTTGGCGGCTCCACCGAAATGCTGGTGGCCAGCAGCGTGGGCGCTGTCATCGGTTTTTATGACGGCTTCTTCGGGCCCGGCACCGGCAGCTTGTTTGTGTTTTTGTTTGTGCGCGTGCTCGGCTACGACTTTCTCAACGCCTCGGCCAGCGCCAAGTTGCTCAACACCGCAAGCAACCTGGCGGCATTGATTTTGTTTACCCTCAAGGGCCACGTCTGGTGGCACGTCGCCTTGACCATGGCGCTATGCAATGTAGCAGGCAGTTATGCCGGCACACACCTGGCACTCAAGCACGGTGCCGGCTTCGTACGCATCGTCTTCATCGGCGTAGT
>CAIPBW010000344.1 GCA_903863395.1 uncultured beta proteobacterium | reverse complement strand
TGCCGGAATCACGCCCTACATCCTGAGTGACAGCATGGAGGGCGAGTCGCGCGACATTGGCAAGGCGCACGCGGCGCTGGCGCGCCAGATCGTTTTGCACGGCCAGCCGTTTACGCCGCCCTGCGTGCTGCTTAGTGGTGGCGAAACCACCGTTACCTTGCGTGGCCAGGGGCGCGGCGGGCGCAATGTGGAATTTCTGCTCTCGCTGGCGCTGGCGCTGGACGGCCTACCGGACGTGCACGCCATCGCCTGCGACACCGATGGTGTCGATGGCGTGGAAGACATTGCAGGTGCCTGCCTCGCGCCCGACAGCCTGGGCCGCGCCTGGGGTCTGGGCATCAACCCGCGCCACAGTCTGGACAACAACGACGGCCACGGCTTCTTTGGCGCGCTCGGTGACGCCGTGGTCACCGGCCCAACCCTGACCAACGTCAACGACTTTCGCGCCCTGGTAATTGACCCCTGAATTGCCCGGTCCGATAACCGCAAGCTGCAGCGCACGCTGACTGACCGATGAGATGGGGCCGAGGTTTTAGCGCGGCGCGGCGGCCTTGCTGCCCGGCGCGCACAGCACGCACAGTTGGTTGGCCAGACGGTGCAGGGCTTGCCAACCCGAGGTGGGCCAGTCGCTTTGGCGCAAGCCCTTGACGATGCCGTCCACCAGGTGCGCAGACTGCAGCAAGTCGGCTAGGGCGCTATTGCTCAGGCGCGGCAGTACGCGCTCAAACAGGCGCTCGCGCGCGCCCCAGATGCGTTGTTCGCGCAGCGCCATTGGCAGCGGTCGTCCGGCGGCGATGGCGTCCTTGACGCGCTTCAAGGCCCGGATGTCTTCGGCCAGTGCGTAGTGCACCAGCACTTCGGCTTCGCCCTCGGCCTGCAGGCCGTCGAGCATGCGCTCCACGCGTGCACTCTGGCCCGAAAGCACTGCCTCGGAGAGCTTGAAAACGTCGTAGCGCGCAACGTTGAGTACGGCGCTTTCAATCTGGGCCAGGTCCAGCACCACCGGTGCTGCCGCGCTGGCCGGAAACAGCAGCGCGAGTTTTTGAATTTCCTGGTGCGCCGCCAGCAGGTTGCCTTCGACCCGGTCGGCAAAGAACTGCAAACTGCGTTGCCCTTCCTCGCCCGCCGCAACCCGCAAGCCCTGCTGGGCCAGGCGTTGTGCGATCCACTGAGGCAGGGCGTTGCGCTCCACCGGCTGTATCTCCAGCGACACGCCGGCGCTTTCCAGCGCAGCAAACCAGGCGCTGGATTTGGTAGCCTTGTCCAGACGTGGCAGCAGAACCACGGTGACGGTGCTGTCGTTGCCCTGGGCCTGCTCGGCAATCTGCTGCAACGCCGTGCTGCCGTCCTTGCCCGGCTTGCCCGAGGGGATGCGGATTTCGAGCAGGGTCTTGTCGGCAAACAGGCTCAGGCTGGCACCCGAGGAAAGTACCTCGCTCCAGTCAAAGTGGGCACCGGCGACGGTGTAGGCGTTGCGCTCGCTGTGGCCCTGGGCGCGCGCTGCGGCGCGGATGGCGTCAAGCGCCTCTTGCTGCAACAGCGGCTCGTCGCCGTGCAGGGTGTACAGGCTTTTGAGCCCACGCTGCAGGTGGGCGCCGAGTTGAAGAGGTGAGAGTTGCATGCAGGCGCTAGTGTAGTGCTGCCGCTTTGGCTTACGAAAGCCGGAAGGTTTCGAGGTGAATGCTGGTTTCGGTGGCGGCAATGCCCTTGAGCAGCCGGATGCGCTCGAGCACCTTGGCCAGGTCCTGCAGGGTTTCGGCGCGCAGTTCGGCCAGCAGGTCCCAGCGCCCATTGGTGTCGTGCAGGGTGGCCACGCCCGGTTCGCCCAGCAGGGCGGCAATTACGGTGCGGGTCTGGTTGCCGTCCACGGCAATGCTCATCCAGGCCTTGATCTCGTTGTGCTGCACATCCGGGCGCAGGCGCACCGTGTAGCCCACGATCACGCCCTCGTCTTCCATGCGCCGGATGCGGTTGGTAACTGTGCCGCGCGAAACCTGGAGCTTGGTCGCCAGTGTGGCCACGGCCAGGCGTGCGTCCTGGCGCAGGAGTGCGAGCAGTTTTTGGTCAGTTTCGTCCATAGTGGCAATTTACCATGGCGTTATGGCAATTTATTGGCTAAATTTGTACAAATTTGCCGATTGTTATTCCCCGTCAGGGCGCGGACACTTGCTCTCAACGCCGGGCGCGCACGTGCCGACCCTGGCATTTCACGAGGATTGACAGCATGACCACCCCATTGACCGACCGCAGCAGCACCCTGTTTTTGAGCCCGCAGGACGTGGCCGCCATGGTGCGGCGCGTGGGGGTGGCCAAGGTGTTGGGCGGCCTAGCCGACGCGATTGCGCAGGATTTTTTGCGCTGGCCGCAGTTTGACAAGTCGGCGCGACTGGCAAGCCACTCGCGCGACGGCGTGATCGAACTGATGCCGATTGCCGACGCCCATCGCTACAGTTTCAAGTACGTCAACGGCCACCCCAAGAACACGGAGCTGGGCCTGTCCACGGTGATGGCCTTTGGCGTGCTGGCCGATGTGGCCACCGGGCTGCCGCTGCTGATTAGCGAACTGACTCTGACCACGGCGTTGCGCACGGCGGCCACCTCGGTGCTGGCAGCGCGCGCCCTGGCCCGGCCCGGCAGCCGCGTGATGGCGCTGATTGGCAACGGTGCGCAGAGCGAATTTCAGGCACTGGCGTTTCACCACCTGATGGGGATCGAAGAAATCCGCCTGTACGACATTGACCCGCGCGCCACGGCCAAGCTGGTGCGCAATCTGGGCACCAACCCCGACTGCGCGGGCCTGCGGCTGGTGGTGTGCAGCAGCACCCGCGCTGCGGTGCAGGGCGCCGACATCGTCACCACCGTCACCGCCGACAAGACCCAGGCCACCATCATTTGCGCCGACATGCTGGAGCCCGGCATGCACATCAACGGCGTGGGTGGCGACTGCCCGGGCAAGACCGAGCTTCACCCCGATGTGCTGCGCGGCTCCAAGGTGTTTGTGGAGTACGAGCCGCAAACCCGCGTCGAAGGCGACCTGCAGCAAATGGAGGCCAATTTTGCGGTGACCGAACTCTGGCAGGTGCTCGCCGGGCAGCAGACGGGGCGAGACAACGCGGCACAAGTCACGCTGTTTGACTCGGTGGGCTTTGCGATGGAAGACTTTTCTGCACTGCGCTATGTGCACCAATTGGCGCAAGCGTTACGTCAGGGCAAGGGCATTGCGTTGATTCCCCAACTCTCTGACCCCAAAGACCTTTATCAGCTCATCCGGCCGGTTGCCCGTGCCGCCGAGCACTCCCGCGCGGCGAGCGCACTCGAAGCATTCGCCTGACAGGGCTGCGTCCACTGGTTCCCGGCGCGCGGCACGTTACAACCGCCCAAAATGT
>CAIPBW010000343.1 GCA_903863395.1 uncultured beta proteobacterium | reverse complement strand
GCTGGTCGCGCGGCACCAATGACAGGTACTCGTAGAGCGTGCCGTCCGCAAGGGGTTTGTACATCACGAGCACGGTCTGGAACAGATTGCCAAACTGCATCCCTTCGCGTGTACGCACCTGCGTGAAGCCCTGCGAGTGCCAAAAGCGCTGCGCACGCGCATTGCCCGCAACGACTCCGAGGCGCAGCCATTGGGCGCCGTTGTCGCGTGCCCAACGCTCGACGCTGGCGAATAGCACCTGCGCTTCGCCCTTGCCGTGCCGCTCTGTGGCAACGATGAACGTTCCAACGTGCCAGACGCCCGTGGCAAGCAGGTCCGAGACCACATTGGCGATGGCGATCAGGCTACTCGCGGTATCGACGTAACCAATCAGCCATTTCCTGGTGAAAGACCACCCAGCGGGCAAGGGCTCATGAATTTCCTCATGCGCAGCACCCGGTCGCGCGGGCTCGCCCTGAACCGCGAGGAAGTACGCCGGGTTTGCCTCAAAGAAGCGCTGCAGCAAAGGCTCCGACATTGCGTCAAGCTCGATGGCGCAAATGCCCGCAAGTGGCGAAGTCGGCAGATTGGTCATGGTGGATGCGTTTCAACAAAGAGTTTGCCGGTCCGTGCCGGTGTGGGAGCTTGCCTGCAAGCGATCAGTAGCGAACCCATCGCCAGCAGGCTGGCGCCCACAGAATGCAATCAGCCCGCGCGTGCGCCCACCCCTGCCGTGGGCAGAGGCTCGGGCAGGGGTGGGCGCCGATTTGCCGGGCGTTTGACGGATGAGGCGCGCGCCCCTGCCCGAGCCTCTGCCCGCCAATCACCAATGCGTAAAAACCGCGTTAGCGGTTGGCGCGGAAGTTGGTGAATACGCGGGTCTGGACCTTGCGGATGGGCTGGGGCAGCGCGTCGGGGGCGACCATGGTTTGGGTGGCCTGGGCGTCAAGGAAGATGCTCTTGTTTTCGGCCACGTCCTTCTTCACAAACTTGAGCGAAGCGGCGTTGGGGTTGGCATAGAACACCTTGTTGGTGAGCGAGGCGTGCACTTCGGGGCGCAGGATGTAGTTGATGAACAGGTGCGCGTTCTCGACGTTCTTGGCGTCCTTGGGGATGGCCATGGTGTCAAAGAACAGAGTGGCGCCGGTCTTGGGCACCAGCGCCTCGATCACGATCGGGGTCTTGGTCTTGGCGGCGGCTGCGCGGCTGCGCGCGATGTTGATATCGCCCGAAAAGCCCATCACCAGGCAGGTGGCACCACTGGCCATCTCTTCGATGTAACCCGATGACGAAAAGCGCGTCACGTAGGGGCGGATCGCCTTGAGCACCTTGGCGGCGGCGTCGTAGTCGGCAGCGTCCTTGCTGTAGGCCGGTTTGCCGGCGTAGAGCAGCGCTGCCGGGATCACTTCAGAGGCCGAGTCGAGCACGCTCACGCCGCACTTCTTGAGTTTGCTCACGTACTGCGGATCAAACAGCAGCGCCCAGGCGTTGTCGGGCAGGGGCGTGTCGCCCAGTGCCGCCTTGACCTTATTGACGTTGATACCCACCGTGACGTAGCCCCAGAGCCAGTCCACCAGGTATTCGTTGCCCGTGTCCACCTTGGCGAGTTGCTCCAGCAGCCCCTTGTCCAGGTTGCCCCAGTTGGTGAGCTTGCTGCGGTCCATCTTTTGCAACAGGCCGGCTTCGATCTGGTTCTTGGCAAAGTGCGATCCCGGCACCACGATGTCGTAGCCGGTCTTGCCCGCTACCAGCTTGGCGTGCAGGATTTCGTTGTTGTCGTAGTTGTCGTAGCGAACCTTGATGCCGGTCTCTTTCTCAAAGTTCTTGATCGTGTCTTCGGCGATGTAGTCCGACCAGTTGTAGATGTTGAGCACCTTGGCGTCGGCCGCATGGGCACTGGTCGCCATGACGGCGCTGGTAACGAGCGCCAGCGCGGCGCCCCATGATGAAAAACGCTTGGCCATTGTGGTTCGTCCTCAGGTTAGGGTGGTAGAGAAAATCGCCGCTATTCTAAGCAATACGCGCTCCGGCGCACAGGCATCGCAGGCCCAAAGGTGCTACAACATTTGCAGCACCCGCTCTGGCCCGATGTCCTGCAGGCAGCGCGTGTGGCCCAGCGGACAAGTACGTGCAAAACAGGGCGCGCAGTCCAGCGGCGGTTGGTAGTGCGGATCGTTCTTGAGCCAGAGCACCGCCGCCCGGTCGTTCAGCGGCGGCGTGTGCAGCGGGCTCGACGAGCCAAACAGCGCCACCTGCGCCAAGCCAAAGGCCGCAGCCACGTGCATCAGCCCCGAGTCGTTGCTGACCATGGCGCGCGCGCCGCAGATCAGGGCCAGGGCTTGCTCCAGCGTAGT
>CAIPBW010000342.1 GCA_903863395.1 uncultured beta proteobacterium | reverse complement strand
GCGGGTGTCGCGGTATTCGGGAGCGAGGGTGATTTGCATGGCGTCTGCCTTTAGTGCGCGGCAGTCAATCGGCCCGGATTGAAGATGCCGTGCGGATCGAAACTCGTCTTCAGGCGCTGCTCGATCGCGGTCTCGGCCGCATTCTTCGGGGCGAACCTGCCACTCAGCGGCAGAGCATTCGCGCCGGGTGCCACAAACAGCGTGGCGTGGCCGCCCCGCGCCTGGGCTTGGCACTGCAGTTGCGCAGCCGCATCCAGCGGCGCCCACAACCAGCGCAGTGCCCCATGCCATTCCACCAGTTGCGCCCAGGGCACGTCCAGCACCGGGGCGGTCTGGGCCACACTGAGTCGCCACAAGGCCATGTCCGACCCGCTTGGGCGCGCAAAGAACGGCAACTGCTGATCGCGGCAAAGTAGCCAGTCGGCCTGCGCGCTGTCGAGACGCTCGCCGCCACAGTCGCTGCACATCGTGCGGCAGGCCGCGTCCACCGCCGCAACCGCGCCGCGCAAGCGCACAAACAGCAGCTCGCGCGCAGCGCGCGTGGCGTCGCTGTCGTCACGCACCCAGCAACTGGCGTTGAGCGGCAGCGGCTGCGCGCCCCAGCGGTGCAGTTGCTCCAGTGCCTGCTGCTGCGGCAAGGCAAAGCACAGCGTTGCCTCGGCCGGTGCGCGCGGCAGCACCTTGAGCGAAATTTGCGTCAGCAACCCCAGCGTGCCCAGCGCACCAACCATCAGGCGCGAGACGTCGTAACCAGCCACATTTTTCATGACCTGGCCGCCAAACTGCAGTTCCTGCCCGAGGCCATTGACCATGTGCAGACCGAGTACGTAGTCGCGCACGCCACCCACGCTGGCACGCGCTGGCCCTGCCAGACCGCTGGCCACCATGCCGCCCACCGTTGCCGTGGTTGCGCCCGACCACGCAAAATGCGGCGGCTCAAACGGCAGACACTGCCCCTGCTCGGCCAGCAGCGCTTCCAGATCGGCCAGCGCAGTGCCCGCGCCCGCAGTCACCACCAACTCGCTGGGTTCGTAGCTCAGCACCCCGGCCAGACCGCGCGTATCGAGCAACGTGCCTTGCAGGCTGTTGCCATAAAAGTCCTTGCTGCCCCCACCCCGGATACGCAGTACGGTGCGGTCGGCGTGGGCCGAGCGAATCTGTTCGCGCAGGGTTTGAATGGCATGTTCCATGGGCAGGGGTTCCATCGGGCAAAGCCAGAATTGTGCACTGAATGGACGCTTGCCAACCCAAGCTTTGCGCCTATCCGATGGTTGTGGCCGTTCGTCCGATCTTGGCAACTCCAGCGCAAGCGCAAGCCCAAGCCGAAGACATGACAATGTATATACTAAGTAGGTACGTATTCAGGAGCCCGTGCCATGTCAAAGGAAGCCGTCTTCACCATGAAGCTTGAGCCCGGTTTGCGCGCCGAGTTCATGGCTGCAGCCGAGGCGAACCACCGACCCGCCTCGCAGATCGTGCGCGAACTGATGCGCGACTTTGTCCAACGCCAACAGCAGGCCAAGGAATACGACGACTTTATGCGCAGCAAGGTGGAAAACGCCAGGGCGCAAATACAGTCGGGCCAGCACCAATCGGATGAAGAGGTTGCCGCAGAATTTGCGGCCAAACGGGCCGCACTGCTGGCCCGTTTGGGCCCGGCACAGCCATGAAGGTGCGCTGGAGCGAAGCGCCCGCCAGGATCGCCACGACATCGTGGACTACATCGCGCATGACAGCGTGCTGGCTGCCATCCACATGGACGAATTGTTTGCCCGTACCGCCCAGCGCTTGAGCGAGCATCCCCTGCTGGGCAAACTGGGCCAACAACCGGGAACCCGAGAACTGATTGCGCACGAGAGCTATCGCATGGTCTACGAGGTGGACGCGCAAACGGTGTGGGTTCTGGCGCTGGCGCACACCGCGCGTTTGTGGCCACCACCACAAAAAAACGGCCCGTAGAAACTTGCGTTTCCAACGGGCCGCAACCTCGGATTTGTGTAACTCTGTTTCTTGCGTCTTGGCGCTTGTGCTTAGCGGCTGTAGGCCGACTCGCCGTGGGAGGAGATGTCGAGGCCTTCGCGCT
>CAIPBW010000341.1 GCA_903863395.1 uncultured beta proteobacterium | reverse complement strand
CGGCACAGGCCGATTACGACAAAGTTTTCACGCAAACCCAGGCCAGCGCCAAGGGCAGCGCGCTGGAGAGCTTGCTCAGTGGGTTGCCCGCACTGCGCGCCGCCCACGCCAAGGCGCAGGATGAGGTGCTGGCGCAGGTGAGCGCCGAGGGCGACGCCGTTGGCGTGCTGAACAAGGAAGAAACACCCGCCTGGCGGCAGTTGAAGGCCGAACTGCTCAAGCAAGGGCAGGCAGCGGGCAAGAGTTCGGCCGAGGCGCACCAGCGCGTTGTCCAGAATTCCGCATTTGCCATCCGGCTCTCGATTGGCATGGCCTTGCTCGCGGCACTAGTGGCCGTGGTGCTGAACTTCCTGCTGCGCTCCACCGTGCGTACCGAGCTTGGCGGCGACCCGGCCGACGCGCGTGAGGCGCTGGCGCAAATCTCCAAGGGCAACCTCACCACCGACATCGTCAACCTGGGCAAGCCCGACAGCCTGATGGGAACGGTGCTGCAGATGGAAGCCTCGCTGCAGACCCTGGTGCATGGCGTGCGCCAGTCAGCCGGGGGCATTGCCACCGCAACCCAGGAGATTGCCGCCGGAAGCCAGGACTTGAGCAACCGCACCGAGAGCCAGGCCAGTGCGCTGGAGCAAACATCGGCATCGATGGAAGAACTGGGCTCCACCGTCAAGCAAAACTCGGACAGCGCGCGCCAGGCCAACCAGTTGGCCATGAGTGCCTCCACCGTCGCGGTGCAGGGCGGCGAGGTGGTGGGCCAGGTGGTCGAGACCATGAAGGGCATCAACGAAGCGTCGCGCAAGATTGCCGACATCATTGGCGTGATTGACGGTATTGCGTTTCAGACCAACATCCTCGCGCTCAACGCCGCAGTGGAGGCAGCGCGCGCGGGCGACCAGGGCCGTGGCTTTGCGGTGGTGGCCTCCGAGGTGCGTAGCCTTGCCGGGCGCAGCGCCGAGGCAGCCAAAGAGATCAAGAACCTGATCGGAGCCAGCGTGGCCCGCGTCGAGCAGGGCACGGCGCTGGTGGACCGCGCCGGCGCCACCATGACCGAGGTGGTCAACGCCATCAAGCGGGTGACCGACATCATGGGCGAAATCAGCGCCTCCAGTAACGAGCAGTCGCTTGGTGTGGCCCAGGTAGGCGAAGCCGTCGGCTTGATGGACCAGACCACCCAGCAAAACGCTGCGCTGGTGGAACAAATGGCCGCTGCTGCGGGCAGCCTCAACAGCCAGGCCAACGAGTTGGTCGAGGCCGTGGCGGTGTTCAAGGTGGCGGGGCAAGCAGCCCAACGCAGTGCACCGAGCAAACGATTGACGCCACCCGCACCAGCGCGCGCGCCTGCGCCCAGAATTCCAACGGCTGCCAAGCCCAAGCCCTTGCCAGCCAAAAAGCCCGCTGCCATTGCAGCCCCCAAGGTCGCTGCAGCCGCAGCCAAGTCGAACGACGACTGGGAAACCTTCTGAGCCAAGCTGCGCCGGGCTCAGTCCCCCAACTGGGTTGAGAGCGTCAGCCAGCGGTCTTCTAGCTGGCGCAGTTCTTCGGTAACGGCGGTCAGGTTGCGACCGATTTCGGCGATCTCTGCGGGGTGGGGGTTGCTCGACAAGGCGGACTCCAGGGCCGCACCCTCGGCGTTGAGGGTTTGCATGCGTGCTTCCACGTCCTGCAACTCCTTGCGCGCCTTGGGCGAGGTGTCTCCCTTGGTCTTGGGCTTGATGGCAACCGCTTCGACCGGTTTGGGTGGCGGCTTGCTGGCTTCCTTGGCCAGCTCGCGGGCGCGGCGCGCCTCGTCGAGCAGGTAGCGCTGGTAGTCGTCCAGGTCGCCGTCAAACGGCTCGACGCCGCCGCGCGAAACCATCCAGAACTCGTCGCAGACGGCACGCAGCAGCGCGCGGTCGTGGCTGACCAGCATCACCGTGCCTTCAAACTCGTTGAGCGCCATCGATAGCGCCTCGCGCGTGGCCAGGTCCAGGTGGTTGGTGGGTTCGTCCAGCAGCAGCAGGTTGGGGCGCTGCCAGACGATCATGCACAGCACCAGGCGCGCCTTCTCGCCGCCACTCATGCTGCCCACGGCCTGCTTGACCATGTCGCCGCTGAAATTGAAGGTGCCCAGAAAACTGCGCAGGTCCTGCTCGCGCGTGGGCTGGCCCGCGAGCTTAGCCGCGGCGGTCAATTCCCGCACCAGGCGGGTCATGTGCTCCAGCGGCGTGTCCAGCGGGCGCAACACGTCGAGTTCCTGCTGGGCAAAGTAGCCAATGTTCAGGCCCTTGCCCTCGGTAATCTCGCCCGAGAGCGCCTTGAGATCGCGTGCAATGGTTTTCACCAGCGTGGATTTGCCCTGGCCGTTGGCACCCAGAATGCCAATGCGCTGCCCGGCCAGCACCGAACGGCTGACGTTGCGCACGATCACCGTGGGCGGCGTTCCGGCAGGCGCGTCGTCGAGTGGCGGGTAGCCAAAACTGGCACCGCTCATCGACAGCATGGGGTTGGGCAGGTTGGCCGGCTCCTTGAACTCGAACGTAAAGTCGGCCTCGGACAGCAGGGGCGCAATTTTTTCCATGCGGTCCAGCGCCTTGACCCGGCTTTGCGCCTGCTTGGCCTTGCTGGCCTTGGCCTTGAAGCGGGCAATAAATTTTTGCAGGTGGGCAATTTTGTCCTGCTGCTTGGAGAAGGCGTTTTGCTGCAACTCGATCTGCTCGGCGCGCATGTCCTCAAACTTGCTGTAGTTGCCGCCGTAGCGCACCAGCCGGGTGGCGTCGATGTGCAGGGTGACGTCGGTTACCGCGTCCAGAAACTCGCGGTCGTGACTGATCACGATCATCGTGCCTTCGTACTTCTTGAGCCAGGCTTCCAGCCAGACCAGCGCGTCGAGGTCCAGGTGGTTGGTGGGCTCGTCCAGCAGCAGCAGGTCGCTCGGGCACATCAGGGCGCGCGCGAGTTGCAAGCGCATGCGCCAGCCGCCCGAAAAGCTGTTGACCGGGTTGTCCAACTCGGTGGTTTTGAAGCCCAGGCCCAGAATCAGCGCCTGCGCCCTGGAAGGCGCATCGTGTTCGCCGGCGTCGTGCAAGGCCATGTAGGCGTGGGCCATGCGGTCGTAGTCTTCGGTGGCTTCGGCGGCGGCAACTTCCGTGCGCGCTGCCAGCAGCACGGTGTCGCCCTCCACTACAAATTCGGTGGCGCTTTGCCCGGTTTCTGGCATGTCCTGCGCCACCTGGCCCATGCGCCACTGGGCAGGAAGATAGTACTCGCCGCCGTCCTCGTGCAGGTTGCCGTTGAACAGCGCAAACAGCGACGATTTGCCCGCGCCATTGCGCCCCACCAAGCCGATTTTCTCGCCCGGGTTCAGGGTCACGGAAGCGCCGTCGAGCAACACCTTGGCGCCACGGCGCAAGGTCACATTTTTCAGGGTAATCATGAGTTTGTTCTATTGAGGGTCCATCAACTGATGACTCGTCACTGCGAGGAGCGAAGCGACGCGGCAGTCCATGTCTGTTGGTATTCCTGCATGGATTGCCACGCTTCGCTCGCAATGACAACCTTTCGATACGAGGTCGCCCACCTGAGTCATCGTCCGACCACCAACCACCGTCATCGCGAGGTTGCCCACCACCGTCATAGCGAGGTCGCTCACCTCAGTCATCGCGAGGCCTTCAGGCCGTGGCGATCCATGTCTTCTGCACTCAAGGCGCTGCGGGTGAGCAGTAGCACCTGGTCTTCGCCGGCGCTGGTTTCTAGCCAGACCACTTCGAGTGTGGGAAACGCGGCTTCAAAGTGGGCGCGCTCGTTGCCGATTTCCAGCACCAGCACGCCTTGGCTGGTCAGGTGCGCGGGTGCGTCAGCGAGCAGGTGGCGGATAAAGTCCATGCCGTCGCTGCCACCGGCAAGCGCCAACGCAGGCTCAGCCCGGTACTCGGGCGGCAGCGCGGCCATGCTCTGGGCGTTGACGTAGGGCGGGTTGCACACGATCAGGTCAAACGCCGCGCGCTCTTGCAGCGCGGGCGCGCGCAGGCCGTCGCCGCAGAGCAGGGCGATGCGAGATTGCAGGCCATGCCGCTCGACATTGATGTGCGCCACGGCCAGCGCGTCGTCCGAGATGTCGGAGGCGCTGATTTCCATTTGCGGGTAGGCCAGCGCGGCAATCACCGCCAGGCTGGCGTTGCCAGTGCACAGGTCCAGCACCTGCAGGGGCACGTCGGGTAGCCACGGGTCCAGGCCGCCGCTCACCAGCACTTCAGCAATCAGCGAGCGCGGCACGATGGCGCGCTCGTCCACATAAAACGGCACGCCTTGCAGCCATGCTTCGCGCGTGAGGTAGGCGGCGGGTTTGCGCGACGCAATGCGCTCTTGCACCAAGGCGGCAACCTGGGTTTGCTCCAGCGGCGTGATCAGCCGCTGTGCCACCGACTCCGGCGCGTGTTCCGGTTCGTCCAGCGCGCTGTCCAGGGGCAGGCCCAGACGCCACAGCACCAGCCAGGCGGCTTCGTCAAAGGCGTTGTCGGTACCGTGGCCAAACGCGACCTGGGCGTCGGTGAGCTGCTGTTCGGTGGCTTCGATCAGTTCAATCAGGGTCATGCGCGGGCCAGGGCATCGAGGTTTTCAAGAACGCGGCGGTAGATGTTTTTCAGCGGCTCGATGTCGGACAAATGCACGTACTCGTTGATCTTGTGGATGCTGGCGTTGGGCGGGCCAAACTCGATCACCTGCGGGCAAATCTGGGCAATGAAGCGCCCATCGCTGGTGCCGCCGGTGGTCGAGAGTTCGGGCTGCAGGCCGGTCTCGGCGTGAATGGCCGCGCGCATGGCGTCCACCAGTGGCCCCGGGGGCGTGAGAAATGGCAGGCCGGTGATGGTCCAGCTCAGGTCGTACTCCAGCTCGTGGTGCTCCAGTACCTGGGCCAACCGGTTCTGCAGCGACTCGGGCGACGACTCGGTGGAGAAACGGAAGTT
Organism: uncultured beta proteobacterium; assembly: GCA_903863395.1. GTDB lineage: Bacteria > Pseudomonadota > Gammaproteobacteria > Burkholderiales > Burkholderiaceae_C > Allorhodoferax. Next base: position 19,638 of record CAIPBW010000341.1, on the reverse strand, counting down.
GAAGTCCACCACCACGGTCCCCGGAATCACGTTGCTCGCACCCGTGCCAGCATGCAGATTGCTCATCTGCCAACTGGTGGGCTGAAAGAATTCATTGCCCTGGTCCCATTCGATCGAGACCAGTTCAGAGAGCGCCGGGGCAATCTGGTGCAGCGGGTTTTTGGCCAGGTGCGGGTAGGCAATATGCCCTTGTACGCCCTTGACCGTGAGACGCCCATTCATGCTGCCGCGCCGCCCATTCTTGATCATGTCGCCGGTGCGTTGCACTGCCGTGGGCTCGCCCACAATGCAGTAGTCCAGCACCTCGCCGCGCGACTGCAAGGCGTTGCACACCGCCACCGTGCCGTCGACCGCGGGGCCTTCCTCGTCGCTGGTGAGTAGCAGGGCAATGTTGAGCGAGGGTTGCGCTTGGCTGGCAAGAAACTCTTCAATCGCCACCACAAACGCGGCCAGCGAGGTCTTCATGTCGCTGGCACCGCGTGCGTACAGGCGCCCATCGCGCTCGCTGGGGGTGAACGGCGGGCTGTCCCACTCGTGCAGTGGCCCCACCGGCACCACGTCGGTGTGACCGGCAAACACCAGGGTCTTGGAGTTTGCTTGGCTCGCGGACCGCTTGGCCCACAGGTTGGTGACCCGAAAGTCGGCCGGGCCGCTCTCCAGGGTTTCGCACACAAAACCAAGTGCTTCCAGGCGCTGGGCGATCACGCGCTGGCATCCGCCGTCATCGGGCGTAACCGAGGGAAGTTTCAGCAGTTGTTTGGTCAGGGCAAGGGTTGCGCTCATGCGGCACCTGCGCGCAATGTGGGAGTAAATCGGGGCATCAGTGTTTTACGTCCAGCGTGATTTCGGTAAAGGACGCTTCTTCGGGCTCTTCCTCCACCGCTACCGGCGCGGCCGCCTTGGTGAAATCGTTTTGCATGCGCCACATCAGGTTGGTGGGCGAGTCGGCGTGGGCCAGGCCCTCCTTGCGGTCGACCATGCCTTCCATGATGAGGCGCGCGATGTCGTGCTCGAACGACTGCGAGCCTTCGGCCATGGCCTTCTCAATGGCCTCCTTGATGGCCGAGAAGTCGCCCTTCTCGATCAGTTCGGAAATCAGCTTGGTATTGAGCATGACTTCCATGGCTGGCACGCGTGCGCCGGTGGTGGTGCGCAGCAGGCGCTGCGACACCACGGCCTTGAGTGCCGCCGCCAGATCGCCCAGCATGGTCTGGCGCACCTCCACCGGGTAAAAGCTCAGAATGCGGTTGAGTGCCTGGTAGCTGTTGTTGGCGTGCATGGTGGCCAGGCACAGGTGGCCCGACTGGGCGTAGGCAATGGCCGCCGACATGGTTTCGCGGTCGCGGATTTCCCCGATCAGGATCACATCGGGCGCTTGGCGCAGGGCGTTCTTCAGCGCCACTTCGAGCGACGCGGTGTCGGTGCCGATTTCGCGCTGGTTGACCACCGACTTCTTGTTCTTGAACAAAAATTCAATCGGGTCTTCAATCGTCAGGATGTGGCCCGAAGCGTTTTCGTTGCGGTGGTCAATCATCGAGGCCAGCGTCGTGCTCTTGCCCGCTCCGGTGGAGCCCACCATCAGCAGCAGGCCGCGTTTTTCCATGATCAGGTCGCCCAGCAACATGGGCACCGACAGTGACGCCAAGGGCGGCACGTCCACGGCGATATAGCGGATCACCGCAGCGATGGAGCCGCGCTGGCGCATGGCACTGACCCGAAAGCGGCCTACACCTGGAAGTGGAAAACCGATATTGAGCTCGCCGCACTGCTCCAGTTCGGCAATGCGCTCGGGGGGCAACATCTCGGCGAGCAGATTCTTGGGTGCATCGGCAGGCAAAGCCTGGCTGTTGATCGGCACGCACTGGCCGTTGATGCGGATCAGCGCGGGCGAGTGGGCTGACAGATAGACGTCAGACGCCTTCTTTTCGCTCATCAAGCGCAGGATGCGCTCCATCGTGCCGGAAGCAGGGGTCGTTGCCATGGGTCAACCTCGCGCTGTGTTGGGGAAAAGATGCAGTCAGTCGCGCAGCAAATCGTTGAGCGAGGTCTTGGCCCGGGTCTGGGCGTCCACGCGCTTGACGATCACGGCGCAGTACAGGCTGTACTTGCCGTCGGCGCTGGGCAGGTTGCCCGAGACCACCACCGAGCCCGAGGGTATGCGCCCGTAGCTCACCGTGCCGGTGGCACGGTCGTAAATCTTGGTGCTCTGGCCGAGGTACACGCCCATCGAAATGACAGAGTTTTCCTCGACGATGACGCCTTCCACCACCTCGGAGCGCGCGCCGATAAAGCAGTTGTCTTCAATGATGGTGGGGCCGGCCTGCATCGGTTCGAGCACGCCGCCAATGCCGACGCCGCCGCTGAGGTGGACGTTCTTGCCGATCTGGGCGCAAGAGCCCACGGTGGCCCAGGTATCGACCATGGTGCCTTCGTCCACATACGCGCCGATGTTGACGTAGGACGGCATCAGAATCACACCCTTGCCCACAAAACTGCCGCGCCGCGCCACGGCTGGGGGCACCACGCGCACGCCAGTGGCCTTCATTTCATCGAGGCTCAGGTCGGCAAACTTGACCGGAACCTTGTCGTAAAAGCCGATGTCTCCGGCGGCAATGCGCTCGTTGTCGTTGAGCCTGAAGCTCAGCAGCACCGCCTTCTTGATCCACTGGTGCGTGGTCCACCGGCCAACCGATTCGCGCGTGGCTACGCGCAGGCGGCCGCCATCGAGCTCGTGCAGCACATGGTTCACCGCTTCGCGCACATGGCTAGGCGCGCTTTGGGCGGACATGGCGGCGCGGTCTTCCCACGCGGCGTCAATAACTTGTTGAAGTTGGTCGGTCATAAGGCTAAGAGTCTCGCTGTATCAGGTTCGGGATTGGATAAATTGGACAATGCGTTGAGCCGCTTCGAGGCATTCCGAGGTCTGCGCCACCAAGGCCATGCGGATGCGCCCCGCGCCGGGGTTGTGCCCATGCGCCTGGCGCGCCAGAAAACTGCCCGGCAAAACGGTCACATTGTAAAGAGCGAGCAGCTCGCGTGCGAATTCGGTGTCGCTGCCCTGGACCTTGGCCCACAAATAAAACCCTGCGTCGGGCAGGGCTACATCGAGCACCGGCGTGAGCACGGGCGTGACCTGGGCAAATTTGGCGCGGTACAGGGCGCGGTTGTCCACCACGTGCTGCTCGTCGTCCCAGGCGGCAATGCTGGCCTTTTGCACCACCAGGCTCATGGCGCTGCCGTGGTAGGTGCGGTAGAGCAAGAACTGCTTGACCAGGGTGGCGTCGCCAGCGCAAAAGCCGCTGCGCATGCCCGGTACGTTGCTGCGCTTGGACAGGCTGGTCAAGGCCAGCAGGTTCCTGAAGTCGCTGCGGCCGAGTTGCGCTGCGGCTTGCAGCCCCCCCAGCGGCGGCTCGTCGCGGAAATAGATCTCGCTGTAGCACTCGTCGCTGGCAATGACAAAGCCGTAGCGGTCGCTCAGGGTAAACAGCTTTTCCCACTCGGACAGGGGCATCACCGCCCCGGCCGGGTTGCCCGGCGAGCAGACATACAGCAGTTGGGTGCGCGCCCAGACCTCAGGCGGCACGCTGTCCCAGTCCTGGGCAAAGTTGCGCTTGGGGTCGGACGCCACAAAGTACGGTTCGGCACCGCTGAGCAGGGCTGCGCCCTCGTAAATTTGGTAGAACGGATTCGGGCAGACCACCAACGGTGCCCCTGCGGTGCTGGTTTTGGAAGGGTCCACCACCGTCTGGGCAAAGGCAAACAGCGCCTCGCGCGAGCCGTTGATGGGCAGAATCTGACTGCCAACGTCAAGCTCCAGCCCGTAGCGCCGGTTCAGCCAACGCCCAATTGAGGTGCGCAAGCCCAGGTCTCCGGCCGTGGCCGGGTAATTCGCCAGGCCACCGTCACTGGAGAGAATGGCCTGGCAGTAGGCGTCCTTGATGAGTTGCGGCGTGGCGTGGCGCGGCTCGCCAATGCCCAGACTAATGGGCGTATAGGCGGGGTTGGGCGTCACCTGGGCGAACAACTGGCGCAGGCGCTCAAACGGGTAGGCCTGCAGTTTCGACAAATTCGGGTTCATGGGGCGGCATTATCCCCGAGCAGCGGATAAACTCGGGGCCAGCAACAATTGCCCTGCGTCTGCAAACGCGGGCGACTTTTTGGAACCGCTGTGTCAACCACGTCCAACAACCCTTCATCTTCAGCCCACCTAGACCTTGCCAATGCGCTGGCCAATGTGGGCGACGCTGACGCCCTGCGCGAAATGCTGGTCATGCTGCAGGAGCTGCTGGCCAGCGATGTTCCGCAAATTGCGCAATTGGTGCAAAGTGGCGACTTTGCCCAGGCGCAGTTGCTTCTGCACTCGCTCAAAGGCTGCCTGCCGATCTTTACTCGGCCCGAGCTTGCCAGCGAGCTTGTGAATGTGGAATTGCTCAGCAAAACCAATGCTGGAGCAGACTGCGCCGAGGCGTACGGCGCGTTGCACCCCAAGCTCGATGCACTGCTGGCCGAAATCAGCCACCATTTGGCGCACAGCGCCGGGTGATGCGCTCCAACCCCCTGCTGAACCGATAGGCATTTCCCTCCCGTGCGTCTCAACTCCATCAAGTTATCGGGATTCAAATCCTTTGCCGAACCCACCAATTTCCTGCTGCCCGGGCAGCTCGTCGGTGTGGTCGGTCCCAACGGCTGCGGCAAGTCCAACATCATGGATGCGGTGCGCTGGGTGTTGGGTGAGAGCCGCGCCAGCGAGTTGCGCGGCGAGTCGATGCAGGACGTCATCTTCAACGGCACCACCAGCCGCAAGGCGGCCAGCCGCGCCAGCGTAGAACTGGTGTTTGACAACGCCGACCACCGCGCCGGTGGCCAGTGGGGGCAGTTTGCCGAAATCGCCGTCAAGCGCGTGCTCACGCGCGACGGCACCTCAAGCTACTTCATCAACAACCAGGCAGTACGTCGGCGCGACGTGCAGGACGTGTTTCTGGGCACCGGGCTGGGCCCGCGCGCCTACGCCATCATCGGCCAGGGCACGATCAGCCGCATCATCGAGTCCAAGCCTGAAGAGTTGCGCCTGTTTCTGGAAGAGGCCGCCGGCGTTTCCAAGTACAAGGAGCGCCGACGCGAAACCGAGAACCGCCTGAGCGACACGCGCGAGAACCTGACCCGGGTGGAAGACATTCTGCGTGAGCTCAACGCCAACCTGGAAAAGCTCGAAAAGCAGGCCGAGGTGGCGCAAAAGTACCACGCGCTGCAGGCCGAAGTCACCCTCAAGCAGCACCAGCAGTGGTTTCTCAAGCGCGCCGAAGCATTGGCCGAGCAGACCAAGGTGGTGGCGGACGCGCAAAGCGCGCGCACCGCACTCGAAGCCCGCATGGCCGATTTGCGCCACACCGAAGCCGACCTGGAGTCGGTGCGCCAGGCCCATTACGCTGCAGGCGATCAGGTCAACCAGGCGCAGGGCCTGCTGTACGAAGCCAGTACCGATGTGGGACGTCTGGAGGCCGAAATCCGCTTTGTGATGGAAGGACGCCAGCGCGTCGAGCAGCGTCTGGTCACGCTGGACGAACAGCTCGCGCAATGGGCCACGCGCAAGGCAGACGCGCAGGCCGAGATTGAACGCCTGGCCGAATTGGCGCTGCTGGGCGAAGAACAGAGCGAACTGCTGGCAGCACAAGTACAGGAGCAGGCCCAGCGCCTGCCCGAGATTGAAGACGCGCTGGGCGCGGCGCAAACGGCTGCCAATGCGCAGCGCGGTGGCGTGATGCAGGTGCAGCAGCAAATCCAGGTGCTGGCTGCCGAGCAGCGCAGCATCGAAGAACAATACCGCCAGGCCAGCCAGCGCCAGGAGCGCTTGACCACCGACCGCAGCGGCCTGACCCTGCCCGATGAAGACGCCTTGCGCGACCTGCAGCAGCAGTTGGACGCCGCCCAGGAGGCCGGCGCCGTGGCCGAAGCGCGCCAGCACGAGTTGCACGACTTGCTGCCCCAGCGCGACGACGCTCGCCGCTTGCAGCAAGCCGAGGTCAATAGCCAGTCAGCCTTGCAGGCCGACCTGTCGGCGCGGCTGGAAGCGCTCAAGGCCTTGCAGGAGAAGGTCAAAACCGATGGCCGCCTGCAACCCTGGCTGGCCAAGCACGGACTGCAGGATTTGCAGGGCCTGTGGAGCCGCATCCACGTAGAGCAGGGCTGGGAAAACGCGCTCGAAGGCGCTTTGCGCGAGCGCCTGGGCGCGCTCGAAGTTTCGCGCCTGGAGATGCTGCGCTCGTTTGCCAGTGATGCGCCTCCGGCCAAGCTGTCATTTTTCAGCCCGCCGCTGTCGGGCCCGGTGGCGCAGCGCTCCAGCCTGCCGCGTCTGGCCGACTTGCTACGCATCCACGACGCCGGGCAGATGGCGGTGCTCTCCGACTGGTTGGCGGGCTGCTATACCGCCGCCAGTTTTGAAGACGCAATGCAGGCGCGCTCGCAGTTGCAAAGCGGCGAGAGCATCTATGTCAAGAGCGGTCACGTGGTCACTGCCTACAGCGTGAGCTTTTATGCGCCCGACTCGGAGCAGGCCGGACTGCTGGCGCGCGCGCAGGAAATCGAGAACCTCGAAAAACAGGTGCGTGCCCAAAAACTCATCTGCGAAGAAACCCGCTCGGCCCTGGTGCGCGCTGAAGCCGCGTATGCCGAAGTGTCACAAAGCCTGGCCGCGGCACGGCGCGAAGCCACTCAGACCCAAGCCCAGGCGCACGCCTTGCAGGTCGAAGTGTTGCGCCTGAGCCAGTTGGCCGAGCAGTCGCGTGCACGCAGTGCACAACTCGACGCCGACCTGGCCGAAGTTCAAGGCCAAATCGACCAACTCGATGAGCGCCGCCTCACCGCCGAGGGACAGTTTGAATCGCTCGACCTGGAACTGGCCGAGCAACAGGAGCGCCACGCGCAACTCGAAGAGCAGGTCATTGAGGCGCAGCGCACCCTGGCCCACGCGCGTGAGCAGCAGCGCACGCTGGAGCGCCAGGCCCAGGAAGCCAGCTTTGCCCAGCGCAGCCTGCAGTCGCGCAACGCCGAGTTGGTGCGCGCGATTGAAAGCGCCACCGAACAGACTGCAAGCGTGCACGCCGAGCAGGAGCGCGCGCGCGACGAACTGGTGCGCCTGACCGATGCGGCGGCACAGGCGGGGCTGCAAAACGCGCTAGCCCTCAAGATGGATCGCGAGCAGGCGCTGGGCGCGCTACGCAGCACCTACGACGACCTGACCGCCAAGCTACGCGCCAGCGACGAGCGCCGCTTGCTGCTCGAGCGTGAGCTCGACCCCTTGCGCCAACGCATCACCGAATTCCAACTCAAGGAACAGGCTGCACGCCTGGGCTTTGAACAGTATGAAGCGCAGCTACAGGAAGCGCAGGCCGATCTGCTGGCGCTGGAGCAAAGCATCCAGAGCGGCAATGTGCGACTGAGCGGCATGCAGGGCGATATTGACCGCTTGCACCGCGAGATCGCTGCGCTGGGCGCGGTCAATCTGGCCGCGCTCGATGAGCTGACGGCAGCGCGCGAGCGCAAGCAGTTTCTGGATTCGCAAAGCACCGACCTTACCCAGGCGATGCAAACGCTTGAAGACGCGATCCGCAAGATCGACGCTGAAACGCGCGAGTTGCTGGCAGGCACCTTCGAGCAGGTCAACGGGCACTTTGGCCGCATGTTCCCTGAGCTTTTTGGCGGTGGCAATGCGCGCTTGGTGATCACCGGCGACGAAATTCTGGATTCGGGCGTGCAGGTGATTGCACAGCCGCCGGGCAAGAAGAACCAGACCATCCACCTGCTCTCGGGCGGCGAGAAGGCGCTGACCGCCATTGCCCTGGTGTTTGCCATCTTCCAGCTCAACCCGGCACCGTTTTGCCTGCTCGACGAAGTGGACGCGCCGCTGGACGACGCCAACACCGAACGCTACGCCAAGCTGGTCACCAGCATGAGCCGCGAGACCCAGTTCCTGTTTATCAGCCACAACAAGATTGCCATGGAAATGGCACAGCAATTAATTGGCGTTACCATGCAAGAACAAGGCGTTTCGCGCATCGTCGCGGTGGACATGGAGTCTGCGATCAGTCTTGCTGAATTGGCGTGACCCAGCATGAGTACTCTACAAATCGGATTGGCAATTGCAGGCGGTGTGGTACTGGCGGCGGTGGTCGCGCATGGTGCCTGGAGCTCGCGGCGTAACGCGCCGCGTCAGGCGCGAGCGGACGAGCCCCTGCCCGAACCCACCGATGCCGTGCGCGAGCCCACGCTGGCCGAGGCGCAGACCGAAGGCCCTGCCTTTAGTCTGCCCACCATCGCCAAGCGGCCGATGCTCGATGCCCTGATTGACGTGATTGCCAGCATTGAGCTCGACGAGGGCGACGTGGTGTCGGGCGAGGCCGCGCTGGCGGCGCTGCCTCCTACCCGGCGCGCAGGCAGCAAGCCGTTTGCCGTGGAAGGGCGCAACCTGGCCACCATGGTCTGGGAGCAACCCGTGCCGCTCCAGCGCTACAACAGTTTCCAGGCCGGGGTGCAGTTGGCCAACCGCTCGGGCGCGCTCAACGAGATCGAATACTCCGAGTTTGTGGTCAAGACCCACGCCTTTGCCGACGCCGTAGGCGGCACGCCCGAGTTTCCCGAAATGCTTGACGAGGTGGCGCGTGCGCGCGAGCTCGACCAATTTGCCAGCGCCCACGACGCGCAACTGGGCTTTACGTTGCGCGCGCTCAACGCCTCCTGGAGCCCCGGTTATGTGCAGCAGGCCGCAGCGCGCTTGGGTTTTGTTGCCGGGGTGATTCCGGGGCGCATGGTGTTGCCTGCGTCGGTGGAAGGTTTGCCGCCAGTGCTGGTGCTCAGTTTTGACTCCCAGGCCGCGCTGGCCGAAGACCCGGCGCAGTCGGCCATCCGCGAAGTGGCGCTGCATCTCGACGTGGGCCAGGTGGACCGGGCCGAGCAACCGTTTGAGCGTATGCGCCAGGCCGCCGTCGAGCTTGCCAAGGCCATGGATGGCGCGGTGACCGACGACCTTGGTCAACCGCTGAATAACCAGTCCATGGACCAGATCAGCACCGAACTAGCCACCCTGTACGACACGCTCGAACAGCGCGATCTGGCCGCCGGCTCGGTGCTGGCCCGGCGTCTTTTCTCCTGAGCGCTCCCGTTGCGCCTGTTCTGATTCCCATAAATCATGATGGACCGACCGAGTCAAATTTCCGGTTTTTGCGAACGTCCTGTTTCGGAGTCGAAACTGCAAACGGAGCGTGAACCGTGGTTTCGTCACTGCGAGGAGCGAAGCGACGCGGCAGTCCATGCAGCCCGAAGTCATGGATCGCCACGGCCTGACGGCCTCGCGATGACGAGGGAGTTTGGCCTCGCGATGACGCGAGGGACTGGCCGTGCGTTCACCAGTACTGCGTCTTGAATCCCGGAAAGATCAATAGCTGCCATGATATCGATGGACCTGTTTGCCGATGCGCCAGAACCAGCGCCCAGTGCAGAGGACCCGCACGCGCGCATGCTGGCGCTGCGCGCTCAACTCCACACCTGGGCGCACCAGTATTACGTGCAGGATGCCCCGAGCGTGCCCGATGCCGAATACGACCGCCTGTTCCAGGAACTCGTTGCGCTGGAGGCGGCCCATCCGCAGTGGGTCAGCGCTGATTCGCCCACCCAGCGCGTGGGCGGCAAGCCGCTGGAGCAGTTTGCGCCAGTGCGCCACGCCGTGCCCATGCTCAGCATCCGCACCGAGACCGACACCCAGGCCAGCGGCGCAGCGCAGTTTGACGCACGTGTGCGCAAGGAGTTGGGCTTGGGCGAGGGCGACGCCGCAGTCCAGTACGTGGCCGAACCCAAGTTTGACGGCCTGGCGCTGAACCTGCGCTACGAACATGGCGTGCTGGTGCAAGCCGCCACCCGGGGCGACGGTGAAACCGGCGAGGATGTAACCCAAAATATCCGCACCATCGGCCAGGTGCCATTGCGTTTGCTTGCCTCGGCACCGTCCGTGCTGGAAGTGCGTGGCGAGGTGTATATGCGCCGCGACGCCTTTGAGGCACTCAATGAGCGCCAGCGCGAGCGCATCGCTCAGGGCCACAAGGGCGAAAAGACCTTTGTCAACCCACGCAACGCAGCAGCCGGTGCGGTGCGCCAATTGGACCCGGCGATTGCGGGGCAGCGGCCGCTGAGCTTTTATGCCTATGGCGTGGGCGAAGTCACTGCGCCCGAGCAGGGTGGCCCGGCGTTTGGCACCCATTACGACCTGCTGCAAACCCTCAAGGCCTGGGGCTTTCCGGTCAGCAGTTTGGTCGAGTTGGCCTGCGGCGCGACTGAACTGGTGGCCTACCACACGCGCATCGGCGCGCAGCGCGATGCACTGCCGTTTGATATTGACGGCGTGGTCTACAAGGTCAACCACCTGAACCTGCAGCGCCAGCTCGGTTTTGTGACGCGCGAGCCGCGTTGGGCGGTGGCGCACAAGTACCCGGCCCAAGAGCAACTCACCGCCGTATTGGGCATCGACGTCCAGGTGGGGCGCACTGGCAAGCTCACGCCGGTGGCCAAGCTCGCGCCGGTGTTTGTCGGCGGCGTGACCGTGACCAACGCCACCTTGCACAACGAGGACGAAGCGCGGCGCAAGGACGTGCGCGTGGGCGACACGGTAGTGGTGCGCCGCGCCGGTGATGTGATTCCCGAAGTGGTGAGTGTGGTGCCGCCTTCCAGCGACGATGGCCACGCCGCGCCGCGCGGTGAAGTGTTCACCATGCCTGCCACCTGCCCGGTGTGCGGCTCGGCTGCGGTGCGCGAAGAGGGCGAGGCTGATTACCGCTGCAGTGGCGGCCTGTACTGCAGCGCGCAGCGCAAACAGGCAGTGTTGCATTTTGCCCAGCGCCGCGCGGTGGAAGTAGAGGGCCTGGGCGACAAGCTCGTGGACCAGTTGGTTGATGCCGGGCTGGTAACCACCTTGCCCGACCTGTACCGGCTGCCGCTGGAGTCTCTCTCGGCGCTGGAGCGTATGGCCGAGAAGTCGGCGCAAAACCTGCTGGCCGCGCTGGAGCACTCCAAGCAAACCACGCTGCCACGCTTTGTGTTCGGCCTGGGTATCCGCCATGTGGGCGAGGCCACCGCCAAGGCGCTGGCGCGGCACTTTGGCACGCTCGACGCCATCATGAACGCTGCGCTCGAAGACTTGCAGGCCGTGCCCGATGTCGGCCCGGTGGTGGGTTTGAGCCTTCGCACATTCTTTGACCAGGAGCACAACCGCGAGGTGGTGCGCCAACTGCGTGCCTGCGGCCTGACCTGGCCCGAAGGCCCGGCCGCAGCACCTTTGAAGCGCACGCTGGCGGGCAAGACCTTTGTGTTGACCGGCACCTTTCCCACCCTGAGCCGCGAGCAGGCCAAGGAGATGCTCGAAGCGTGTGGTGCCAAGGTGGCGGGTTCGGTGAGCAAGAAGACCGACTATGTGGTTGCAGGGGCCGAGGCCGGCAGCAAGCTGACCAAGGCGCAGGAACTTGGCGTGCCGGTGATCGACGAGGCCGCGATGCAGGCTTTGCTGGCCGACCCGGAGGATGGAGCATGACGGTGCGCGAGATTTTGAAGATGGGCGATGCACGCCTGCTGCGTGTGGCGCAACCCATCAGCGACTTTGACAGCGACGAACTGCACCTGCTGGTGAGCGACATGCTCGACACCATGGCGGCCGCCAACGGTGCGGGTCTGGCCGCGCCGCAAATTGGCGTCGACCTGCAACTGGTGGTGTTTGGCAGCGCGGCGCGCAACCCGCGTTACCCGGACCGTCCCCTGGTGCCGCGCACGGTGCTCATCAATCCGACGATCACGCCGCTGGATGAGGCGCAAGAAGTTGATTGGGAAGGTTGTCTGTCGGTGCCCGGCCTGCGCGGCGCCGTGCCGCGCTACAGCCGCATTCGCTACACCGGTTTCGACCAGTATGGCGACCCGATTGACCGCACGGTGGACGGCTTTCACGCCCGCGTGGTGCAGCACGAATGCGATCACCTGCTGGGCAAGCTCTACCCCATGCGCATGCGCGACTTCGCACAGTTCGGCTTTACCGAAGTGCTGTTTCCGGAGATTTCCCTGGCAGAAGACGACTGAGTCTGGATCCAAGACTTCATGCCCACATGGATTGCCGCGTCGCTACGCTCCTCGCAATGACGGCCTCATCAGCGTTTTCGCGAGGCCGCACCACTCCGTCATCGCGAGGCCGTCAGGCCGCCAGGGCTTCCAACAGTTCGGTTTCGATCTCGATCTGCGCGCGGTTGTGCTGCAACTCGGCACCGTCGATCAGGAAGGTGTCTTCGACGCGTTCGCCCAGGGTGGCGATCTTGGCTAGTTGCAGGTTGATCTTGTGCCGGGCCAGCACCCGCGCCACGCTGTAGAGCAGTCCCACGCGGTCGCTGGCGGAGATGTTGAGCAGCCAGTGTTGCGCCAACTCGTCGGGCTGGAGCGTGACGCGCGGTGCGATCGGGAAACTCTTGACGCGCCGCGATACCCGGCCCTTGCTTGGCGTGGGCAGTGGCCCGGCTTTTGCAATCGCCAGGCTCAGGCCGTTTTCCAGCATGCTGGTGAGTTCGCGGTAATGCTCGTCCATGTCGTCGCTGGGCGAGACCACCTGGAAGGTGTCCAGTGCGTAGCCCGCCAGGGTGGTGTGGATGCGCGCGTCAAGCACGCTGAAGCCGAGCTGCTCAAAGTAGCCGCAAATGCGGGCAAACAGGTCGGGCTGGTCCTTGGTATAGACCATCACCTGCAGGCCTGCGCCGCCCGGGGGCGAGCGCCGTGCGCGCACGATCGGCGTGCTGGTGGCTTCGTGGCGCGAGAGGTGCTTGGTGTGCCAGGCAATGTCCACCGCCTCGTGGCGCATGAAGTAGCTCACATCGAGCGTAGCCCACAGGCTCTTCTGTGCTTCAAAGGGCATCGAGTGCAGCGCCAGCAGCACCAGCGCATCGCGCTTGCGTGATTCGACCTCGGCGTCGTGGTCAGGGGCATGGCCGCCCAGGGCACGCGCCGTGTAGCGGTACAGGTCTTCGAGCAGTTTGCCCTTCCAGGCGTTCCAGACCTTGGGCGAAGTGCCGCGAATGTCGGCCACGGTGAGCAGGTACAGCGCCGTCAGATTGCGCTCGTTGCCCACACGCGCGGCAAAGTCGGCAATCACCTTGGGGTCGCTCAGGTCGGATTTTTGCGCAATGCGGCTCATGCCCAGGTGCTCGCGCACCAGGAATTCGATCAGCACTGCATCTTCTGCGTCAAAGCCGTGTTGCTTGCAAAAACGCCGCACTTCCAAAGCGCCAAGCTGCGAGTGGTCGCCGCCGCGCCCCTTGGCAATGTCGTGGAACAGGGCTGCCACGTAGAGCAGCCAGGGCTTGTCCCAGCCGCCGGCGAGTTGCGAGCAAAACGGATACTCGTGTGCGTGCTCGACGATGAAGAAGCGGCGCACGTTGCGCAGCACCATCAGCACGTGCTGGTCTACCGTATAGACGTGGAACAGGTCGTGCTGCATCTGGCCGACGATCTTGCGAAACACCCACAGGTAGCGCCCCAGCACCGAGGTCTGGTTCATCAGCCGCATGGCATGGGTGATGCCCTCGGGGGCCATCAGGATCTTGCGGAAGGTCTCGCGGTTGACCGGGTCAGCGCGATAGCGCGCATCCATCACGTCGCGTGCGTTGTACAGGGCACGCAGGGTGCGCGCCGACAAGCCGTTGATGCCGACCGTGGTTTGGTACAGGAAAAAGGTTTCCAGAATGGCGTGCGGCTCGCGCAGGTACAGGTCGTCACTAACCACGTCGAGCATGCCGGCCTTGTCGTTAAAGCGTGTGTTGATCGGGCGCAGGCTGTGGGTCGAGGGGTTGAGCCGCTCCTCGATGTTGAGCATCAGAATCTGGTTGAGCTGGGCCACGGCTTTGGCGGTCCAGTAATAGCGCTTCATCAGTGCCTCGCTGGCGCGCACCGCGCTGCGCGTGTTGGCGTGGTCGGCACCGCCGCCATAGCCAAAGGACTCAGCCACGGCGTGCTGCATGTCGAAGATCAACCGGTCTTCGCGCCGCTTGGAGATGGCGTGCAGGCGCGCGCGGATCAAAAACAACAACGATTCGTTGCGCTGGATCTGCTTGACCTCGAATGAGGTGGCCAGCCCGTTGGCCGCCAGTTCTGACCAGGTGTGCCCAAAGCCTGCTGCCTTGGCCACCCACAGAATCACCTGCAGGTCACGCAGGCCGCCGGGCGACTCCTTGCAGTTGGGCTCGAGCGAGTAGGGCGTGTTCTCGAACTTGGTGTGGCGCTGGCGCATCTCCAGCGTTTTGGCAATGAAGAATGCCTTGGCGTCCATGGCGGCAAAGTAGGCTTGGGTGAACTGCTGCACCAACTCCGCATTACCGGTCAGGCGGCGGCACTCCAGCAACGCGGTCTGCACGGTAACGTCTTTTTCTGCTTCCGCCAAACAGCCCGAGAGGGTGCGCACGCTCGAACCAATTTCAAGCCCGGCGTCCCAGCACGCGCCGATGAAGGATTCGATGCGTTCCTTGAGGTGGTCAGACGGATCAGACGCATCGGGCATCAGCACCAGCACGTCGATGTCGGAAAACGCAAACAGTTCGTTGCGCCCGTAGCCGCCCACGGCCAGCAGCGCCAGGGTGTTGCCCAGCGCGGCGTGCGCCCACAGGGTGCGCAGCAGTTCGTCGGTGAGCTGCGAGAGGTGGTGCAGCGCCTTGCGCACGCTGCGCCCGGTGGTGTCGGACTTGGCGATGTTCTGCATCACCAACTCTTTCTGGGCGCGGTAGTTTGCGCGCAGCGCGGGCAGGTTGAAGGCGCTGGTCGGGCTCACGGTGGGTGCTCCTTCAGGCTGCCGCTGCGCGCGGCACAAAGGCCGGTGGCGGCGGGGTTCCGGCCGACACCGTCAGAACTTCATAGCCGGTGGGCGTAACCAGCACCGTGTGCTCCCACTGGGCCGAGAGCGAGTGGTCTTTGGTGACGATGGTCCAGCCGTCCTTTTCGGGGCCGTCCTTGATCTCGCGCCGCCCGGCGTTGATCATGGGCTCGATGGTGAACACCATGCCAGCCTGGAGCACGTCGAGCGTGCCAGGCCGACCGTAGTGCAGCACCTGCGGCTCTTCGTGAAAACCGCGCCCAATGCCGTGGCCGCAGAACTCGCGCACCACGCTGAAACCGTGGCCCTCGGTGAACTGCTGGATGGCAAAACCGATGTCGCCCAGGTGGATGCCCGGGCGCACCAGCATGATGCCCTTCCACATGGCTTCAAAGGTCACGCTGCACAAGCGCCGCGCGGCAATCGAAGTCTCGCCCACCAGATACATGCGGCTGGAGTCGCCATGCCAGCCGTCCTTGATGACGGTGACGTCGATATTGACGATATCGCCCTTCTTGAGCGGCTTGTCGTTGGGAATGCCGTGGCAGACCTGGTGGTTGATCGAGGTGCATACCGACTTGGGGTAGGGCGTGTTGCCGCCACCCTTGTAATTGAGCGGTGCGGGAATGCCTTGCTGCACGTCGACGATGTAGTCGTGCACCAGTTTGTCCAGGGCATTGGTGGTGACACCGGGCAGTACATAGGGCGTGAGGTAATCGAGTACCTCGGCCGTGAGCCGGCCTGCCAGGCGCATGCCTTCGATGCCTTGTGCATCCTTGATGGTAATTGTCATGCCGGAATTATCCCAGAGAGTGTTTGCCCTGGAGCGGGCAGGTAAAATCGGCCCGGTGGACGCAGGGCTGACTCCGGCGTCCGCGTACTGCGAATCCCTTTCTTCTTTATTGCGCCCCATCTTCGAGGCCCGCTCAGTGACATTGCATATCACCCCGTTTGAGGGCAGTAACGCCCTGAGTCCCTTCCGCGCTCAACAACTGCTGGGCGCTTTAGCCAACATTCACGACCGTATCGACGGCATTTCGGCCCGTTTTGTTCACCTGGTTGCCACCCAGGACGTGCCCGACGCCGCGCTCTTGGCCCAACTGGGCGCGCTGCTCACCTATGGCGACCCTTACACCGGCGCACTGGATGGCCACTGCATCGTGGTCAGCCCGCGCTTTGGCACGGTGTCGCCCTGGGCCTCCAAAGCCACCGACATTGCCCACAACTGCGGCTTTGCCGTGCGCCGCATCGAGCGTCTGGTGGAATACCGCCTTACGCTGCGCAGCGGTTTGCTCTCCACACCGCGCCTGTCGAGCGAGCAACTGCAGCAGGTCGCTGCCCTGTTGCACGACCGCATGACCGAGAGTGCCGTCTTGGAGCGCACCCAGGCCTACGCGCTGTTTGACGCCTTGCATCCCGCACCGATGGACCACGTGGACGTGCTGCACGGCGGCAAAGCGGCGCTGGTGCAGGCCAATACCCGCTTTGGCCTGGCGCTGGCAGACGATGAGATGGATTACCTGGTGCAGGCCTTCACCACGCTGGGGCGCAACCCGACCGACGTGGAGCTGATGATGTTCGCCCAGGCCAACAGCGAACACTGCCGCCACAAGATCTTCAACGCCGAGTTCACCATTGACGGTGTGGCGCAGGACCAGAGCCTGTTTGCCATGATCCGCCACACCCACCAGACACACCCCCAGCACATGCTGGTGGCGTACTCGGACAACGCCTCGGTGATGGAGGGTGTCGAGGTCGAGCGCTTTGTTGCCCGGGCAGCCACGGGCGCGCGCGACATTTGCGCGCCCAGCTACGAGAAGCAGACCGCCACAAACCACATCCTGATGAAGGTGGAGACCCACAACCACCCCACGGCGATCTCGCCGTTTCCGGGTGCGTCCACCGGCGCGGGCGGCGAGATCCGCGACGAAGGTGCCACCGGTCGGGGTTCCAAGCCCAAGGCAGGCCTGACCGGTTTTACCGTCTCCAAACTCTGGGGTGGCGACTTTGGCCGACCGGCCCACATTGCCAGCCCGTTGCAAATCATGGTCGAAGGCCCCTTGGGCGGCGCAGCCTTCAACAACGAATTTGGCCGACCCAACCTGCTGGGCTACTTTCGCGAATACGAGCAGACCCTGACCAGCGACGTGGACAGCGTGCGCCGGGGCTACCACAAGCCGATCATGATTGCCGGTGGCCTGGGCGTGATCGACGCCGGGCAAACCCACAAGCAACTTTTTCCCGCAGGCAGCTTGCTGATTCAACTCGGCGGGCCGGGCATGCGCATCGGCATGGGTGGCAGCGCTGCCAGTTCCATGGCCACAGGTGCCAACGCAGCCGAACTCGACTTTGATTCGGTGCAGCGCGGCAACCCCGAAATCCAGCGCCGCGCCCAGGAGGTGATCAACCAGTGCTGGATGCAAGGCGACGCCACCCCGATTCTGGCGATCCACGACGTGGGGGCCGGTGGCCTCTCCAATGCCTTTCCCGAACTGACCAACGACGCCGAGCGCGGTGCGCGCTTTGATCTGCGTGCGGTGCCGCTGGAAGAAAGCGGCATGGCCCCCAAGGAAATCTGGTGCAACGAAAGCCAGGAGCGTTATGTGCTGGCGATTGCGCCGCAGTCGCTTGACCAGTTCCGCGCTCTGTGTGCGCGCGAGCGCTGCCCCTTTGACGTGGTGGGCGTTGCCACCGACGAGCGCCAACTGCAGTTGCTCGACGCCGGTGCCGATGCGCCGGTCGATATGCCCATGAACGTGCTTTTGGGCAAGCCGCCCAAGATGCAGCGCGATGTGGCCAGCGTGGCGCGTCGCTTCAAGCCGTTGGACTTGGGCGATGTGGACTTGCAACAGGCCGTGATCGATGTGCTGGCGCACCCGACGGTGGCGTCCAAGCGTTTTTTGATCACCATTGGCGACCGCAGCGTGGGCGGCCTCACGCACCGCGACCAGATGGTCGGGCCCTGGCAGGTGCCGGTGGCCGACTGCGCCGTGACCCTGGCCGACTTCAAGGGCTTTGCCGGTGAAGCCATGGCCATGGGCGAGCGCACGCCGCTGGCTGCGCTGGATGCGCCAGCGTCCGGGCGCATGGCCGTAGCCGAAGCCATTACCAATTTGCTGGCAGCCCCAATTGAACTTTCGCGCGTCAAGCTCTCGGCCAACTGGATGGCCGCTTGCGGCGAGCCCGGCGAAGACGCGGCACTCTATGCCACCGTCAAGGCGGTCGGCCTGGAGTTGTGCCCGGCGCTGGGGGTTTCCATTCCGGTGGGCAAGGATTCGCTCTCGATGCGTACCCAGTGGAAGGACGCCGCGCGCGACAAAAAGGTCACCTCACCTGTGTCGCTGATCGTCAGCGCCTTTGCCACCCTGGCCGACGTGCGCGCCAGCCTCACGCCACAGCTTGACGCCAACCAGGACAGCACGCTGGTGCTGATCGACCTGGGCCGTGGCCGCCAGCGCATGGCCGCCAGCATTCTGGCGCAGACGCTCAACCAGGTGGGCGACGCCGTGCCGGATCTGGACCACCCCGCCGATCTGGTGAATCTGGTCAACGCCGTCAATGCGCTGCGCGACCAGGGGCGCATTCTGGCCTACCACGACCGCAGCGACGGCGGCCTGCTCGCCACCGTGGCCGAAATGGCGTTTGCCTCTCGCGTCGGGGTCACGCTCAACGTGGACCTTTTGGTGACCGAAGGGGACGGCATCAGCGATAGCCGCATGGACGTGGGCGACAGCAAGAACTGGACGGCCCAGGTCGGAGGGCGCCGCCAGGAGCGCACGCTGCAAGCCTTGTTCAACGAAGAGTTGGGCGTGGTGTTGCAAGTGCGCACGGCCGAACGCACGCAGGTGATGCAGGTGCTGCGCGAGCATGGTCTGTCTGCCATGAGCCACTGCATCGGCAAGACCCGCCCGGCCAGCAGCCCCATCGATGAGGGCAAGGACGAGCTTCAGGTTTGGCGCGACGCCAAGCGAATTTTTGGAGCCAAGCTGTCGGACTTGCATCAGGTTTGGGACGCGGTCAGTTGGAAGATTTGCCAGCAGCGCGACAACCCGGCCTGCGCCGACGCCGAGCACGCAGCCGCCGGTGCGGCTGGCGACCCTGGCCTGCACATCTATCTGCCCGCTAGTGCGCTGGAGCAGATTGCGTCCGCGCCAACTGCTGCAACGTTGTTGTCCCGCCGCCCCAAGGTGGCGGTGCTGCGTGAGCAGGGCGTCAACTCCCACGTCGAAATGGCCTACGCCTTTACCGAGGCCGGGTTTGAAGCGTTTGACGTGCACATGTCCGACTTGCAAACTGGCCGCGCCAAACTCTCCGACTTTCAGGGCGTAGTTGCCTGCGGCGGTTTCAGCTATGGCGACACTTTGGGCGCGGGCATTGGCTGGGCACGCTCGATCACGTTCAACCCGGCACTCTCCGAGCAGTTCCAGGCATTTTTTGCACGTGTCGATACGTTTGGCCTGGGTGTGTGCAACGGCTGCCAAATGTTTGCCGAGTTGGCCGACATCATCCCCGGCGCGCAGGACTGGCCGCGCTTTACCACCAACCGCAGCGAGCGCTTTGAGGCGCGCCTGTCTATGGTGGAGGTGCTGGAGTCTCCCAGCCTGTTCCTCAGCGGTCTGGCCGGGGCGCGCTTGCCGATTGCCGTCGCGCACGGCGAGGGTTTTGCCAACTTCACCTACCGAGGCAAGCAGCAGCAGGTGATTGCCGCCATGCGCTTTATCGACAACAGCGCAGCGCCGACCGAGCGCTACCCGTTCAACCCCAAT
>CAIPBW010000340.1 GCA_903863395.1 uncultured beta proteobacterium | reverse complement strand
GGACGCGATCACCGACGAGAACATTCTCGCCACCGTCATCGCAGCGGCGCACGCCCTGTTCCAGAGCAAGCTCGACCAGGTTGGGCTGGAGAACTTCACCCAGTTTGAGCGCATGGTGCTGCTGCAAAGCATCGACACCCAATGGCGCGACCACCTCAGCGCGCTCGACTACCTGCGCCAGGGCATTCACCTGCGCGGCTATGCCCAAAAGCAGCCCAAGCAGGAATACAAGCGCGAAGCCTTTGAACTGTTTGGCCAACTGCTCGACGCGGTGAAGAACGAAGTCACCAAGGTGCTGATGACGGTGAAGATCCAGTCCAGCGAACAGCTCGACCAAGCCGCCGAGGCACTGGAGACCAAGGGCGAGCGCATTTCCAACGTCACCTATAGCGCGCCTAACGAAAGCGGCGATGCCCAGACCCTGAGTGCTGCCGATGTGGCGCGCAGCGCCGCCGCCGAAGTGCCGCGCGTGGGCCGCAACGAACCCTGCCCCTGCGGCAGCGGCAAGAAATACAAGCACTGCCACGGTAAATTGGCCTAAGGAGTAGCCATGCCAGTGAATCTTCCCCTGCCCGACGCACAGGCGCTGTATGCGATTGACGGCTTGCGCATTGGCGTCACCCAGGCCGGTGTGCGCAAAGTGGGCCGCAAGGACCTGAGCGTGATGCTGCTCGACCAAGGTGCCAGCGTGGGCGCTGTGTTTACCACCAACCGCTACTGTGCGGCACCGGTGCAGATGTGCCGCACGCACCTGGCCAGCGCGCGTGGTGTGCGTGCGTTGCTGATCAATACCGGCAACGCCAACGCCGGCACCGGCGCTGACGGACTCGCACGCGCACGCAGCACTTGCGTGGCGCTGGCGCGTGAACTTGGTGTGGAGGTGGAACAGGTGCTGCCCTTTTCCACCGGCGTGATCATGGAGCCGCTGCCCAACGAGCGCATCGAGGCCGGACTGGCCGCAGCCATCGCCGACGCGCAGCCGGGCAACTGGCTCAGTGCGGCCGAGGGCATCATGACCACCGACACCGTGCCCAAGGCGTTTGGCGTGCAGATCCAAATTGATGGCAAACCGGTGCACGTGACCGGCATCAGCAAGGGTGCAGGCATGATCCGGCCCAACATGGCCACCATGCTGGGCTTTATCGCTACCGACGCCTGCGTGCAGCAGGACCTGATGGCGCAACTGGCGCGCGCCCTGGCCGAAGGCTCGTTCAACCGCGTCACGGTTGATGGCGACACTTCCACCAATGACTCGCTGGTGGTGATGGCCACCAACCGCGCAGGCCACGCCCGTATCGATTCGCTCGACAGCGCTGCCGGTCGGGCACTCACGCAAGCCATGCTGGAAGTCGCGCGCAAACTCGCCCAGGCAATCGTGCGCGACGGCGAAGGTGCCACCAAGTTCATCACCATTACGGTAGAGGGCGGGCGCGACGCTGCCGAGTGCCGCAAGGCGGCCTATTCGATTGCGCATTCGCCGCTGGTCAAGACTGCATTTTTTGCCAGCGACCCCAATCTGGGCCGCATTCTGGCCGCCGTGGGCTACGCCGGGATTGACGACCTTGACCAGGAGCGCATTGAGTTGTTCCTGGATGACGTGCACGTGGTCACCCAAGGTGGGCGCAACCCCGCCTACCGCGAAGAAGACGGCCAGCGCGTGATGCGCCAGAGCGAAATTCTGGTGCGCGTTGGCCTGGGCCGGGGCAACGCCACCGATACGGTGTGGACCTGCGACCTGAGCCACGACTACGTCAGCATCAACGCCGATTACCGTTCCTGAAATACGCGCCCTTACCGATGGATACCCCACTGAGCGCCTTTCTGGCGCGTGCCGAACAACTGATGGAACGCATCGAGGCCGCGCTGCCGCACGGCTTGCTGCAGCCCGACTGGAATGCTTCGGTGGCGTTTCGCTACCGGCGGCGCAGCTCGGGCCAGGGCGTGATTGCGCCGGTGCAGCACATCGGTGCCATCAACCTGAGTGACCTCAAGGAAATTGACGCGCAGAAGGAAAAAATCCAGCGCAACACCGAGCAGTTTGTGCACGGCCTGCCGGCCAACAACGTGCTGCTCACTGGCGCACGCGGC
>CAIPBW010000339.1 GCA_903863395.1 uncultured beta proteobacterium | reverse complement strand
CTGCTACTGCGCCGCACGGTAGACCTGCAGTGCAAGAGCCGCGCCTGGGTCAACGGCAGCCCGGCCACGGCGCAGCAACTGCGCGCGCTGGGCGAGCAATTGCTCGACATCCACGGCCAGCACGCCTGGCAAAGCCTGACCCGGCCTGAGGCCGTGCGCGGCCTGCTCGACGCCTATGCCCAGGTTTCCACGCTAGCGCTGACAGGCTTGTGGCAGCAGTGGCGTCAGGCGCAAACGGCGCTCTCTGATGCGCTGGCCGCGCAAGACAGCCTGCAGCGCGAACGTGAGCGCCTGGCCTGGCAGATTGGCGAACTCGACAAGCTCGCCCCGCAGCCCGACGAGTGGGCCGAGCTCAACGCCAGCCACCGGCGTCTGTCCAACGCCCAGGCCCTGATGGACGCCGCCCAAGCCGCCTTGCAAGTGCTGCAGGACGACGAAACCAACGCGCTGCAACTGCTGCACAACGCACACCAGCAATTACAGGCCCAAGCCCATCTGGAAGCCGACTTTGCCGCGCCAATCGAGTTGCTGGCCTCAAGCCTGGCGCAGGTGCAAGACACGGCGCACACCTTGCGCGCCTACCTGCGCCGCACCGACCTTGATCCGCAGGGCCTGGCCGAACTCGATGCGCGCCTGGGCCAATGGGTCGCGCTGGCGCGGCGCTACAAGCGCGCTGCCGAAGATCTGCCGGAGCTGCTGACCTCTTGGAAGGCCGAGCTGCGCTCCCTGGACGCGGCCGCCGACCTGGACGGCCTGCGCGCAAGCGAACAACAGGCCCACGCCGCTTACCTGAAAGAAGCCCAAGCCCTGTCCAAAAAGCGCGCGCACGCCGCGCCTTTGCTGGCACGCGCCATCACCCAGGCCATGCAGGGGCTGGGCATGCAAGGCGGCGTGTTTCAGGTCGATCTTGAGCCTGCCAGCGCACCGATGCAAAGCGGCCTCGAAGACGTGGCGTTTCTGGTGGCCGGGCACACGGGTAGCACGCCCCGCCCCGTGGGCAAGGTCGCCTCGGGCGGCGAGTTGTCGCGCATGGCGCTGGCCATTGCCGTCACCACCAGCCAACTCGGCACCGCGCAGACGCTGATCTTTGACGAGGTGGACGCCGGTGTCGGCGGCGCGGTGGCGCAAACCGTGGGGCGGCTGATGCGCCAACTCGGCGTGGACCGCCAGGTGCTCGCCGTCACCCACCTGCCCCAGGTGGCCGCGTGCGCCGACCACCACCTGTGCGTGGCCAAGCAGCTGCACGGCCGCCTCACGCTCAGCACCGTCTCCACCCTGCACGGCGAAGAACGCGTCACCGAAATCGCACGCATGCTCGGCGGCGAAAAACTCTCCACCACCACCTTGGCCCACGCCAAGGAAATGCTGCAGACGGGTGTGTGATGGAAATCGTGCTTATCACCGGAATGTCGGGCTCGGGCAAATCGGTGGCGCTGCACGCATTGGAAGACGCGGGTTTCTACTGCGTGGACAATCTGCCGCCCGAGCTGCTGCAGTCGTTCGTCGTCCTTGAACAGCAGCACCAGGCACAGCGCGTGGCCATTGCCATGGACGTGCGCAGTGCCACCTCGCTACCGCTGGTTCCCAAGCAACTCGACGCGCTGCGCGTGCAGGGCGTTTCCATCAATCTGCTGTTTCTGGACGCCGCCACCGACACCCTGGTTCGGCGCTACTCCGAGACGCGGCGCAAACACCCGCTTTCGCAACCACACTCCGCGCACGGCCAGCAGGAAGCGCACCACGCGCTGGTCGAAGCCATCGAGTTGGAGCGCGAGTTGCTGGGCACCCTGCGCGAGCTCTCGCACGTGATCGACTCCAGCGCCATCCGCCCGGCGCAGTTGCAGGGCTATGTGAAAGAACTCATCGCCTCACCGGCCACGCAACTGACGCTGGTGTTTGAGTCGTTTGCGTTCAAGCGCGGCGTACCCAGCGACGCAGACTTTGTGTTTGACGTGCGCATGCTGCCCAACCCGCACTACGAACCTGCCCTGCGCAACCTCACCGGGCGCGACGCCCCGGTGCAGGAATTCCTGCGCGAGCAGCCCGCCGTGCAACGCATGCAGCAGCACATCACCGCCTTTCTGGACGCGTGGCTCGACTCCCTGGTGCACGACCACCGCAGCTATGTGACGGTAGCCATTGGCTGCACCGGCGGCCAGCACCGCTCGGTCTATCTGGTCGAACAACTCGCCGCGCACTACCAGCAGCAGCGCATCACGCTCAAGCGCCACCGCGAACTCGCGCTCGCCCCAGGCGCGCCCGGCTAAGCGCGCGCAGTCTCCAGCAATCGCCGAATCGGCGCAGGCAGGCCCAGGGCGGGCCATTCTTGGGGGGCAACCCAGCGGCCCGCACCCCAATGCGTCGCGGTGTCGGGCAACAGCAACCGCCAGGGATGCAGGTGCAGGTCTTTGTGCGTGAGCACGTGGGTGAATGCGGGCAAGGCACTGCACTTGCGGCGCAACGCAGCGGGCATGCTTTGCAGCAGCGCCTGCTCGCTCTCAAACAGCGGCAGGCAGTGCAGCCCCGCCCAGACGCCGGGCGTGGGACGCGGGTGCAACCAGACACTGCCGCCGGCCGACTCAACCCACAGCAGCCACAGGCTCTGCGCACTGCGCTTGAGCTTACGTGTGCGTACCGGATAACGCTCGGGGTTGCCACGTGCTGCCGCGTGGCAGTTCGCGCGCACCGGGCATTGGATGCAGCTCGGGTTGCGCGGCAGGCACACCAGCGCACCGAGGTCCATCATGCCTTGCGTGTAGCGCGGCATGGTGCGCCGCGCAACATTGGCCGCTGGCAGTAAAGCCGTGGCGGCGTCCCACAGGGCGCGCTCGTTGGCCGCCACGGCCAAATCGGCATCAAACCCCGCCACGCGTGCCACCACGCGCTTTACGTTGGCGTCCAAAATGGCAACCCGCTCGCCAAAGCACAGCGAGGCAATGGCCGCAGCAGTGGATGCGCCAATGCCCGGCAGCGTCTGCAGCTCTTGCGCAGTGCGCGGGAATGCACCCTGGTAACGCGCCACCACCTCACGCGCGCACTGGTGCAGGTTGCGCGCACGGCTGTAATAGCCCAGGCCGCTCCATAACCCGAGCACCTGGTCCAGGCTGGCGTCACACAGGCTTTGCACGTCAGGCAAGCGTTCAACAAAACGGCTGAAGTAGGCGCGCACCGTGGCCACCTGGGTCTGCTGCAGCATCACTTCGGAGAGCCACACGCGGTAGGGGTCGCGGCTGCCCTGCCAGGGCAAATCGTTGCGCCCGTGGACTCTCTGCCACTGCACCACCCTGCGGGCAAAGTCAGCGCCTGCGGCAGTCACTGTTCGGCGGCGGCCTGTGCTGCCACCAGCGGGGCGGTGAGTTCGAGCAGCTTGGCGTCGAGCTGGTTGAGCGATGCTTCCTGCCGGTCGAGCGCGGCCATGCGTTCTTCCAGACCGCCTGCGGCTTGCTGGATGCGATCAATCGCCTCGATGCGCCGGGCAAAGCTGCGACGGCGCTCGCGCAACTGGGCGTCGAGCTGCGCCGCCGCCGACTTGCTCCACAACTCAATCTCCACCAGCGCCGATTCCCGCACGCCGCGCAAGCGGCTGGCGAGCGCTCGCACCAGGCGGTCGGTAAATTCGGGTTGCGTAAGCTTGAACATATTGCCAATGCCCAGGTACTGCAAGTGGCTGCGCTCGACCGCGTTGATGTCGATCACGTATTGCGCCACCTGCGGCTGCGCCGGTACCTGCAGCGAGAACCCGTACTCTGCATTGAGCTGGCGAAAGCTGGCCGCCAACATGCTCTGGATTTCGCCGGTGAGCGACTCGACCTTGGCAAGGCTTTCGCGCAGCCGCTCAAACGTGGCCCCATAGGAGCGCTTCACGCCGATCTTCAAGCCCTTGTGCATCAGCGCTTCAATCAGCTGGGCCATCTCGCTCTTCAAGGCCGTAGAGCCCAAGAGCGCAAACACTTCGCGCAGAAGTTTCAGGTGCACCGAGCGCACCGCATGGATCTTGGCACCACCCAAATCAAAGTCGGCCTGCTCCTGCGCGATGCGCGCGCGCATGTGGCGGATCACCGGGGCGTTTTTGCCCTGCAGGCTGCGCAGTTCCATCATCTGCTCGGTAAGGTCGCGCTTGCGGATATTGATCACGCGGCCAGTCTCGGCGCGCAAGTCCGAAATGCCGCGCGCCATGGCGCTGCCCAGTATCTGCTGGCGCTTGCCCATCATGCCGCGCCCCAGTGCATCCTCCAGCGCGGGCAGGCAGCTTTGTTGCAGCAGGGCCGCGTCGTCCGTGACCTTGGCTACCAGACCCTTTTGTGCCGACACCGCAATCACTTGGTTGGCCTGCAGACCCAGAATTTCGGCGGTGCTGGCCTTTTGCTTGTCGATCTGCGCCTGAATCTGCTCGGACGTGCTCAGTGCGTCCCACAAAGTATCGATCTTGTTGAGCACCACCAGGCGGGTGTTGGCCTGGCCCGCCTCGGTGATGAGGTGCTCGCGCCAGATGGCCAGATCGGACTTGGTCACGCCCGCATCGGCCGCCAGGATAAACACCACCGCCTGGGCCTGCGGAATCAGGCTGACGGTAAGCTCGGGTTCGGCACCGATGGCGTTCAACCCCGGCGTATCCAGAATCACCAACCCCTGCTTGAGCAAGGGGTGGGCGATGTTGATCAGCGCGTGGCGCCACTTGGGAATTTCGACCAGGCCCTGCGCGTCGATCAGAGGGTTGTCGTCCGGAGCCTGGTTGTGCCAGAAACCCAAGGCGCGCGCCTGGTCTTGCGTGACCTTGATGGTTTCAGCCACTTTTTCCAGGGCCAGGGCGAGTTGCTGCGGGTCGTTGACGTCAAGGTCGATGCGCGTCCACTTCTCGGGCACCATGCGCCACTCCATCAGCGCCTGGGGCTTGAGGCGTGACTCGATCGGAAGCAGCCGCAGGCAGGCAGGCACGTCGGCGTCGTAACCCATCTCGGTGGGGCACATGGTGGTGCGCCCGGCGCTGGCGGGCATGATGCGCCGTCCATAACCGGCAAAGAAGATGGCGTTGATCAGCTCTGACTTGCCACGCGAAAACTCGGCCACAAATGCCACCATCACCTTGTCGGAGCGCACTTGCGTTTCCAGTTGGCGCAGCCGCTCTTCCACCGCAGCGTCGAGCAGTTCATTGTCCTTGAGCCACTCAGAGAGCAACTTCAGCCGCAGCGCAAAGTCACGCCGCCAGGTGCCGTGCAAGTCAAACTGCGCGTTAAAGGGTGTAGCCAAGAATCCTCCTTTGGAAGCGCTCAATATACCTTGCTACGCCAGTTCGCGCTCACGTCCCCGCTCAAGCCTTTTGACAGGTCGGGCAGAAGAACGTGGAGCGCTGTCCCTGGCGAATCGAGCGAACCGGCGTTGCGCACAGCTTGCAGGGCTGCCCCGCGCGGCCATAGACCATGGTTTCGTTCTGGAAGTACCCGGCCTGGCCGTCGGCATTGGAAAAGTCGCGCAAGGTGCTGCCCCCCGCTTGCACCGCGCTCTGGAGCACATCGCAGATGGCCTGGTGCAGCCTGAAGCAGCGCGCGCGGCTCAGGCTAGCCGCGCGCTTGGTGGGGCGAATGCCGGCAATGAACAAGGCTTCGCAGGCGTAGATGTTGCCCACACCCACCACCACGCTGCCCGAGAGCAAGACCTGCTTGATGGGTGCCTTGCGCCGCACCAGTGCCTGCGCAAAACGCAGCGCATCAAAGTCTGCCGACAAGGGCTCCACACCGAGCTTGCCCAAGAGCTTGCGCGCCAGCGGATCGTCTTCTCCACTGACATACACCACCGCGCCAAAGCGACGCGGATCATGCAGGCGCAATAGGCCCTGGCTGGTCTGCATATCAAAGTGGTCGTGCGGCCCCGGCGCGGGCAGCGTGTGTGCAAATGCCAGGCTGCCCGACATGCCCAGGTGGATCAGGAGCAGCCCTTCGCTCAAATCGACCAGCAGGTATTTGCCACGGCGTCGCACCGCCAACACCGTGCGCCCACACAAGGCCTTGGGTGAGCAGTTGAGCGGCCAGCGCAACGGTTTGCCAAGGCGAACCGCCAGAATGCGCGCACCCGCAATGCGCTCGGCAAAGCTCAACCGCGTAACTTCAACTTCGGGCAATTCAGGCATGGTCAGTGGAAAGGGGGGGCTTGGATTATTATGGCCGGATGTTCAAAACCTTTCGCTTTCTGGTCGCATGGGCGTTGCTGGCCACGCTTGTGGGGCAGCACGCGCTCGCTGCCACTGCCACGCCGGAAGACGCGCCCGCCAACTCCAATCTGAACCGCGACCTTTTTTACGAGTTGCTGGTGGGTGAACTCAGCGCGCAAAGTGGCGACACCGCCGCCGCCTACGCCTTGCTGCTCGACGCGGCGCGCAAGTCCAAGGAGCCACGCTTGTACCAGCGCGCGGTGGAACTGGCGCTGGGCGCACGTAGCGGCGAGTCGGCCCTGGAGGCAGCGCGCGCCTGGAACAGCGCCTTTCCCACTTCGCAGGACGCCAACCGCTATCTTGTCCAAATCCTGATCGGCCTGAACCGCTCGGCCGAAATCCAGGAGCCAATCAAGCGCCAT
>CAIPBW010000338.1 GCA_903863395.1 uncultured beta proteobacterium | reverse complement strand
CTCAACTCCGACCCACGCTGCAGCGAGAGCGACTTGCGCGGCATCATGGAAGGCACGGGCCGCACGGTAGCGCACCGCATGGAGCGCTACCTCAGCGCCCTTGCCACCATTGCGTCTGCCGCGCCGCTGATGGGCCTGTTTGGCACCGTGGTGGGCATGATCGAGATTTTTGGATCGCAAGCACCCACAGGCGTTACCGGGGGCAACCCGGCACAACTGGCGCACGGCATTTCGATTGCACTCTACAACACCGCCTTTGGTTTGATGGTGGCGATTCCGTCGCTGATTTTCTGGCGGTACTTTCGCGGCCAGGTGGATGCGTACTTGATGACGCTGGAACTCTCTGCCGACCGCTTGGCGCGGCACCTGATGGCACTGCGCCGCTAAGACCATGAATTTCCGACCCTCACCCAAGGAAGAACCGGAGATCAACCTGATCCCGTTCATCGACGTGCTGCTGGTGGTGCTGATCTTCCTGATGCTGTCCACCACCTACAGCAAATTTACCGAGATGCAGATTCGGCTCCCGGTGGCCGACACCGATGTGCAGCGCGACTATCCCAAAGAGATGATTGTGGCCATTAGCGCCGAAGGTGCCTACAGCGTCAACCGCGTCCCCGTGCCCGGGCGCAGTATGGACAACATCGCCGCGGCGATGCTCGACGCGGCCAAGGCTGGCAAGGAGTCGGTGGTGATCATCAGCGCAGATGCCAACGCCAAGCACCAGGCCGTGGTCACGGTGATGGAGGCTGCGCGCCGCTGTGGCCTCAATCAGATCACCTTCGCCACCCAATCTTCCAGCAGGGCAGGCAGCCCCTAAGTCAATGCACAACCGGGTTGCGCACGCGTGGCGACAGCGGGGGGCGCTGAGCTGGGTCTTGCTGCCACTGTCGTGGGTTTACGCTGCACTGGTGGCGCTGCGCCGCACCCTCTACCAAGCAGGCGTGCTTTCCTGCGAACGCGTGGATGCCGCGGTGCTTGTGGTTGGCAATGTCATTGCCGGGGGCGCGGGCAAGACGCCCACCACCGCAGCCATTGTTAGCCACCTGCAGCGCCAGAACCTCCGCATGGGAATTGTTTCGCGCGGCTACGGGCGCCGCACGTCTGGCTGTCTCGAGGTGCTGCCCAACTCCCCGGTGCAGGACGTGGGCGACGAAGCGCTGCTGTTGCGCCGCGCCACGGGCGCGCCGGTGTTTGTGGCAACCAAGCGGGTGGACGCTGCCCGGGCGCTGCTAGAGCGTTATCCGCAAACCGATGTGATTGTGTGCGACGACGGACTGCAACACTACAACCTGTTTCGCGACCTGGAGGTGTGCGTGTTTGACGACCGGGGCGTGGGCAACGGCTGGATGCTGCCCGCCGGGCCGCTGCGCGAACCCTGGCCGCGCGTGGCCGTACCCCGTGCCGGACAAGACAACCAACGGCTGCTGGTACTGCACAGCGCAAGCCCGCCCGCCTTTGCCGGCCACACGGCACGGCGCAACCTGGCAAGCGTTGCCGTGCGCCAGGACGGAACCACCGTGCCACTTGAGAGCCTGCAGACGCCCGGCGCGCTGCCACTGGCGGCCGTGGCGGGCGTTGCTCGGCCCGAAGCTTTTTTTGCCATGCTGCGCGCTGCGAGCATCCCGGTGCAGCACACCGTGGCGCTGCCCGACCACTACGCTTTTGACCACTTGCCAGCCGAAATTGGCCAGGGGTATCGCCTCATTTGCACCGAGAAGGATGCCGCCAAGCTGTGGCCGCTGGCCCCCGATGCGCTG
>CAIPBW010000337.1 GCA_903863395.1 uncultured beta proteobacterium | reverse complement strand
CGCTGAAGGCCGCGTGCCAGTCAGCGCCCATGGCGTTGCGCAACAAAGCTGCGATGTTGACCGGCGAGGTGGTGGTGGCGATGGCCAGTTTGAGCCCCTGCTGCAGCGCTTCGTTGATCAGCTTGAGCACGCCGGGGCGCAGGTTCAGGGCGCCGTCGTTGACATGGCGCACGTAGGCGATGGTCTTGAGGTGAAACAGGCGGTTGATCAAGTCCTCACGGCCCATGAGGGCAAACTGATGGAGTGCGGGCTGCGCGGTGTTCATGTAATGGATGATGCGCTCCTTGCCGCCGGTTACGCACAGGAGTTGGGTGTACAGGGCGTCATCCCAATGCCAGTCCAGGCCGAACTGTGCAAAAGCCTGGTTGAACGCGGCGCAGTGCGCAGCTTCGGTGTCGGCCAGGGTGCCGTCAACGTCAAAGATCAGGGCCTGCAGCATGGCTTATTTCCCCACGCCGAGTTTTTCGCGCCAGCCCGGAAACAGCGTGTCGGCGTCCTTGGGGAACGACTCAAAGGCGCGGGCAAACTCCCGGTGCTCCTTGGCAAATTCCACCGGGTCGGCACCGCTCTTCCAGCACTCATACGACTGGCGCAGCGAGATGGCACCGGCGGCGGGGCTGTCAAGATGGCCGTAGGCACCCCCGCCTGCCGTGTTGATGACGTTGCCGTGGCCCAGGTTCTGGAAAAACCCCGGCAGGCGCAGCGCATTCATGCCGCCCGAGATGATGGGCGTGGTGGGCTTCATGCCGTACCACTTCTGGAAATAGACCGGGCCCTGGCATTCGTCACGCTCGATCATGTAGGCAATGACGCGGTCATCGCCCTCGCCTTCCATTTTCCCGTGGCCCATGGTGCCCACATGGATGCCGCTGGCACCTTGCAGGCGGCTCATCTTGGCCAACACAAAGGCGGTATAGCCGCGCTTGGCCGAGGGCGAGGTGATCATGCCGTGGCCGGCGCGGTGGTAGTGCAGGTATTGGTTGGGGTACTGGCGTCGTGCGGTGGTCACCATGCCGGGCCCGCCGACAAAGCCGTCCACCAAAAAGGCGAGCTTGTCGGCGTCCGGCCCAAAGACCTCCAGCGCGTAGTCGGCGCGGGCGCACATTTCATAGTGGTCGTCGGCCGTGATGTTCATGGAAAACAGCTTGGGCTGGCCGGTTTCGTCCTGGGCGCGCTTGAGGGCGTCGTACACCAGGGGCAGCACCTTTTTGATGGGTGCAAACACCTGGTTGCCTTGCGGCTCGTCGTTCTTGATGAAGTCGCCCCCCAGCCAGAACTGGTAGGCCGCCTGGGCAAATGGCTCCGGGCGCAGGCCGAGCTTGGGCTTGATGATGGTGCCCGCAATGTAGCCGCCGTCCTGCACCGGCCGCCCCAGGATGCGCCACAGGTCGGCAATGCCCTTGGCCGGGCCGTCAAACATCTGGATGACGCGCTCGGGCACGTAAAAGTCGATCATCTTGGCGTGCTTGATGTCGCCCATGCCCTGGTTGTTGCCGATCACCAGGGTCAGGAACGACACCAGCATGAAGCGGCCATCGGTCACGTTGCGGTCAAACAGGTCCAGCGGATAGGCAATGCGCATGTCCTCGGTGGCTTCGTCGATGTGGTACACCAGCGCATCCACGCCGCGCGTGAAATCGTCAGTGGTGCTGACCTCCACGTTGGTGCCGGTGGAAGACTCGGCGGCAAAGTGGGCCGCCGCCTCCAGGTAGCCGACGCCTGCCTTGGGGGCCATCTTGTAAGCCACCAGAATGTGCTGGCCACCGCTCATGAGGTCAGCTTCCTTCAGGCTCAGGTCGGCATAACGGTTGGATTGGTCCATGGGGTATCTCCGTTGGTTGATTGGGACCCCACCTGGCACCGGTTCGCACTCAATTCAGTGGGGACTGAGGGCGACTGTAAAAAGGAATGCTCATAAGTACAATTCACTTTTTCTGTTCTAACGATAAGTCTAATCTTATGATTGTGATCGCCGTCCCAGCTACGCCCAGGACTCAATCAACGGCTCTCCCTGTTCGATCAGGAACGCCTTGAACGACTTGGCCGCGGGGGAGAGCTTGCGCTGGACCTGGTGGGCCACATACCAGTGCCCCACCAGCGGCAAACCCTTGATGTCCAGCAACGCCATGTGCCCCGAGGCAAGCTCGCGGCGCACCGTGCGCAGCGAAATAAAGCTCATGCCCATGCCCGCCATGACGGCTTGCTTGATGGTCTCGTTGCTGGGCATTTCCATCACCACATGGATGGCAACTTCATGTTGCGCAAACAGGCGCTCCATGGCGGCGCGGGTGCCTGACCCGACCTCGCGCACTACAAAGTCGCAATCCTTGAGCGCCTCAAAGGTGAGCCGCTTGCGCCGCGACAGGGGGTGATCGGGCGCACAAACCAACCCCAGCGGATTGGTGGCAAACGGTGTGGCTTCGCACTCGAGCGCGCCGCGCGGACGGCCCATGACTACCAGATCGACTTCGTTGCGCGCGAGCATGGCAAGAATGTTCTCGCGGTTGTCGATTTTGAGCGTCACTTCAATGCCGGGGAACAACTTCTTGAAACGCACCAGCAGCATTGGCACGAAATATTTCACTGTGCTCACAATGCCCAGATCAATGCGCCCTTTTCTGGAACCCGCTTGCTCGGCCATGCTGGCTTCCAGATCCTTGAGATGCCCCATCGCGATGATGGCGTGCGTCAGAAACTCCTGGCCTGGCCCGGTCAGGCGGATGTTGCGTCCTTCTGGCTCGATCAGTTGAAGGCCGAACGCGTCTTCAAGCTGGCGGATTTGCATGGACACCGCTGGCTGCGTCACAAACAGGCGCGCAGCCGCCTTGGAGACAGACTTCTCTTTGGCGACTTCAATAAAAGTCTGGAGTTGCTTGAGGGTGTAATTGCGCATCGCAGCCTTGAAACGCTTACTTGGGCAAGACAAGCCCCGATTGTGCGCGACCTGGAGCGCACTGAGGCGGCATAGTTGCTGGTTGGCAGGGGTCGGTGTCCCGTCGCAGGGAATCGACAAAAGCTGTAGTGGTGCCAGTATGCAAGTAGCCAGCCTGCTGGCCCAACAAACGCATTGGCGGCTATTTATTCCTCCGACAGGGGAAAAATGGCGTTTATACTGATCCCTTCGGGCATTGCTTGGGCGTGAGTCTGATGCATAACCGTTAAAGAGCAAGGTCAGGCTCTACGCCGTGGAGACCTGATTCACGTTTTGTTTAACTTTTATACCCTGGAGTTTGAAACACATGAAGCTGAATACTGTTGCTGTTGCCGTGCTCGCCCTGACTGTTGGCGCTGCCTATGCTCAATCCGTTGTGACCATTGCGCACGTTGGCCCCACAAGCGGTGCCATTGCCCACTTGGGTAAAGACAACGAAAACGGCGCGATCATGGCCGTCGAAGAAATCAATGCGGCTGGCCTGGTCATTGGTGGCAAGAAGGTCACGCTCAAGCTGATGACCGAAGACGATGCAGCAGATCCCAAGCAGGGTACGGCTGTTGCCCAGAAGTTGGCTGACGCCAAGGTTGTTGGTGTGGTTGGCCACCTTAACTCGGGTACCACCATTCCCGCATCGCGCATCTACAGCGATGCTGGCATTCCGCAAGTTTCTCCCTCCGCTACCAACCCCAAGTACACACGCCAAGGTTTCAAGACCACTTTCCGTGTGGTGGCCGATGACACCCAACTCGGTGGCACGCTGGGCCGTTACGCTGTCAACACCCTCAAGGGCAAGACCATGGCGGTGATTGATGACCGTACTGCCTATGGTCAAGGCGTTGCCGAAGAATTCAGCAAGGCCGCAGTGGCCGCTGGCGGCACCGTGGTGGCACGTGAGTACACCACCGACAAAGCCACCGACTTCAACTCCATCCTGACCACCATCAAGGGCAAGAAGCCGGATGTGGTGTTCTTCGGCGGTATGGACGCTGTGGCTGGCCCGATGCTGCGCCAGATGAAGTCTCTGGGCATTGTTGCCAAGTTCATGGGCGGCGACGGCATCTGCTCTACCGAACTGGTCAAGCTCGGTGGCGACGCTATCAGCGACAACCAAGTCTATTGCGCTGAAGCCGGTGGTGTGGAAGGTGCAGGCAAGGTTGCTGAAAACGCGTTCAAGGCCAAGTTCAAGGCCAAGTTCGGCACCGAAGTGCAGGTCTACGCTCCCTATGTGTATGACAGCGTGAAGCTGATGGTTGCGGCCATGGTCAAAGCTGGTTCTTCCGACCCCGCTAAGTACCTGCCCGTGCTGGCTGCTACCAAAGACTATCCTGGCGTCACTGGCCCGATCAGCTTTGACGAAAAGGGCGACATCAAGGGCGGCGCGCTGACCTTGAAGACCGTCCGTGGCGGCAAGCTCGAAGAACTGGCAGTGATCCGCTAATCACGGCCCACTGTTTGCGGCAGCGCAAGTTGCCGCTCCAGAAAAAAGCGCACTGTAAACCAGTGCGCTTTTTTTCTGGCCGCTGTGAAGTTCAGGCTTGCGTAGCGGATGCTGCGCGCCTGCGGCGCTCTAAAAAGGCCTGGAGCTCTCCCACGACCCCTTTTCGGAATGCCAGCACGCACAGTACAAAAATGACGCCGATGATGACGTTGACCCACGAGCCTACCTTGTCGGCCAACATGTCTTGCAGCGAGATCACAATGCCCGCACCAAACACCGGGCCGAAGAAAGTGCCAACGCCACCGAGCAGCGTCATCAGGATTACTTCGCCCGACATCGTCCAGTGCACATCGGAGAGCGTGGCAAAACCCATTACCAGCGTTTTGAGCGAGCCCGCCAAACCGGCCAGGGCGGACGAGAGCACAAAGGCCAGCAGCTTGTAGCGGTCCACCTCGTAGCCCAGCGAAATTGCGCGGGGCTCGTTCTCGCGGATCATTTTGAGCACTTGCCCGAACGGCGAATGCAGGATGCGCGAAATGAGCAGAAAACAGGCCACAAACACGGTAACTACGACGTAGTACATGGCAGTGTCGGTTGCCAGGGGGAATACTCCGAACAGGTTGCCGCGCGATACGCCCTGCAGCCCGTCTTCGCCGCCAGTGAAGGGTGCTTGCAAGCAGACGAAGTACACCATCTGCGCAATCGCCATGGTGATCATGGCGAAGTAAATACCCTGGCGCCGGATCGCCACCAAACCGACCACCAGGCCGATGCCCCCGGCTCCGATGACACCGGCTGCAATCGCCAGCTCAGGCGAGAGTTGCTGCGCCTTGATGAGCCAGCCGGTGATGTACGCGGCAGAGCCGAAAAAGGCCGCATGCCCGAACGACAGCAATCCGGTAAAGCCCAGCAGGAGGTTGAAGGCACAGGCAAAGATGGCAAAGCACAGCAGCTTCATCAAAAAAACCGGATACAGCCCGAGCATGGGTGCCAGCAGCGCCAGCGCGAGTAAGGCGATGTAAGTGATGCGAATGAGTTTGGAAGAACTGCTCATTTTGGATGGCCCCCCTTGAGAAGCAGCGCAGCAGGCAACGGGTGGGAGTTCTGCATTGCGGGCCTACTTGCCAAACAAGCCGGCGGGCCGGAACATCAGCACGATGACCATGATGACAAACACCACGATGCTCGACGCTTCGGGGTAGAACACGCGGGTCAGCCCTTCGATCACGCCCAGGCCCAGGCCGGTCAGGATCGAGCCAATGATGGAGCCCATGCCGCCGATCACGACCACGGCAAAGACGATGATGATCAGGTTTGAGCCCATCAACGGGTTGACCTGGATGATGGGCGCGGCCAGCACCCCGGCCAGCGCCGCCAGCGCGGCACCCGCGCCGTAGGTGAGCATCACCATCATTGGCACGTTGATGCCAAAGGTCTGCACCAGTGCGGCGTTTTCGGTGCCTGCACGCAGATAGGCACCCAGTCGGGTGCGCTCAATCAGGTACCAGGTGCCCAGGCACACCAGCAGCGAGACCAGCACCACCCAGGCGCGGTAATTGGGCAGCACCATGAAGCCCAGGTTGGTGGCACCCGATAGCAGTTCGGGAACATCGTAGTTCTGGCCGGAGGCACCGTAGAGTTCGCGGAACACGCCCTCGAAGATCAGGGCCAGACCAAAGGTCAGCAGCAGCCCGTACAGCGGGTCGAGCTTGTACAAATGCTTGAGAAAAAGCCGCTCAATCACCACGCCCAGCGCGCCCACCGTCAGCGGCGCGAGCACCAGCGCAAACCAGTAGTTGATGCCAAACTTGTCGAGCATGATCCATGCGGCAAACGCGCCCAGCATGTAGAGCGCGCCGTGCGCAAAGTTCACCACGCCGAGCAGCCCGAAGATGACCGCCAGACCCAGACTGAGCATGGCGTAAAAAGCGCCGTTGACCAGGCCCAGCAAAAGCTGGCCCAGAAACGCTTGAAGGGGAATGCCGAATATTTCCATGTCGCCAGTGGTTACGCACCCTCCCCCGAGGGGGAGAGGGCCAGGGGATGAATCAGATTACTTCTTGAGCAAAGAGCACTTGGAGTCGGCCACGGTGGTAAATGCCTGCTCGCCGGGAATCTTCACAATGGTCTTGTAGTAGTCCCAGGGGGTGGTGGACTCCTTGTTGGACTTCACTTCAAACAGGTACATGTCGTGGATCATGCGGCCATCGGCGCGGATCTGGCCCTTGCTATAGAAGTCGTCAAACTTCATGCTCTTGAGCGTGCCCATGATCTTGTCGGCGTCTGTAGTGCCAGCGGTCTGCACGGCCTTGAGGTAGTTGAACGCGGCAGAGTAGTCGGCGGCTTGCAGGCTCGAGGGCATGCGCTTGTACTTTTCGAAGAAGCGCTTGGCAAACTTGCGCGAGGCATCGTCCTGGTTCCAGTACCAGCTATCGGCCAGTTGCAGCCCTTCCGTATTGGCCAGGCCCAGGCTGTGCACGTCGTTGATGAACACCAGCAAACCGGCCACTTTCATGGTCTTGGTGATGCCGAATTCCTTGGCGGCTTTCATTGCGTTGATGGTGTCGCCGCCAGCGTTGGCCAAGCCCAGGATCTGTGCCTTGGAAGCCTGTGCCTGCAGCAGGAACGAAGAAAAGTCGGACGCATTGAGCGGATGGCGCACCGCCCCGGCGACGGTGCCGCCATTGGCCTTGACCACGTTGGCCGCATCGCCTTCGAGCGAGTAGCCAAACGCGTAGTCAGCGGTCAGGAAGTACCAGCTCTTGTTGCCGGCCTTTACCAGCGCCGTGCCCGCCACCTTGGCCAGAGCCACGGTGTCATAGGCGTAGTGCACGGTGTAGGGGGAGCAGTCTTCGTTGGTCAGACGCGCTGAGCCCGCGCCGATGGCGATAAAGGGGCGCTTCTTCTCAATAGCCACTTTGCTCATCGCCAGCGACGTGCCGGAGTTGGTGCCGCCGATCAGCAGCGCCAGACCTTCCTTGTCCATCCATTCGCGTGCCTTGGAACTGGCCACGTCGGCCTTGTTCTGGTGGTCAGCGGTCAGCACTTCGATTGGGCGGTTGAGCACCTTGCCACCAAAATCCTGCGCTGCCCACCTCACCATTTCAGCGCCGGCCGGGCCGTCGATGTCGGCGTACAGGCTGGACATGTCGGTGATGAAGCCGATCTTGACAGGGTCGGTGCCTTGCGCAAAAGCGCCAGCGCCAAAGCCAATCGCCATGGCGGCAATGAGTGCGTTGAGTTTCATGCTATCTCCTGGTTGGTATGGTTAAAAGAAACTAAAAAATCCAATCACCGGCACGGCAGCATCCCGGCGTCACACGCCCAGGTACTCCTGCAACAGGCCCATATTCTGTTCCAGTTCAGCTTGTGCAAACTGTTTGACGATGGTGCCGTGCTCGATCACGTAAAAGCGGTCTGCCAGGGGCGCGGCAAAGCGGAAGTTCTGTTCCACCAGCACGATGGTGTAGCCTTTGGCCTTGAGGGTAAGGATCATCTCGGCAAGCTTGTTCACGATAACCGGGGCCAGACCTTCCGAAATTTCGTCCAGTAAAAGCAAGCGCGCGCCGGTGCGCAAAATGCGCGCCACTGCCAGCATCTGCTGCTCGCCGCCGGAAAGGCGCGTTCCCGGACTGGCGGCGCGCTCCTGCAGGTTGGGAAACATGGCGTAAATCTCATCCACGCTCATGCCACCCGGTGCCAGGGTTGGCGGCAGCATCAGGTTTTCTTCGGCCGTCAGGCTGGCAAAGATGCCGCGTTCTTCCGGGCAGTAGCCCAGGCCCAGGTGCGCCACCTTGTGCGGCGCAAGCTTGATGGTCTCGACGCCGTTGATCTTGATCGAACCCTTGCGCGCGCCGGTCAGGCCGACGATGGCTCGCAACGTGGTGGTGCGGCCCGAACCATTGCGCCCGAGCAGCGTGACCACTTCGCCTTCGTGCACCGACAGGTCCATCCCATGCAGGATGTGCGACTCGCCATACCAGGCGTGCAGCCCTTCAATGCGCAGAAATTCGCGCGCGGCAGCGGGGGCGCTTGGGGTGGGTGCCGTGCTCATCCGTGTGCTCCCACCAATTCGGCGCTGGCGTTGCCCATGTAAGCTTCAATCACCAGCGGGTCGCGCGAGACCTCGCTGTAAGGCCCATCGGCAATGATCGAGCCGCGCTGCAGCACTGTGATGCGGTCAGCGATGGATGCCACCACGTTCATGTTGTGTTCCACCATCAGGATGGTGCGGCCCGCCGACACCTTCTTGATGAGCTGCGTCACGCGGTGCACGTCTTCGTGCCCCATGCCCTGCGTTGGCTCGTCGAGCAGCATCAGTTCGGGCTCCAGCGCCAGTGTGGTGGCCAACTCGAGCGCGCGCTTGCGGCCATAGGGCAGGTTGACCGTCAGTTCGTCGGCAAAAGCCTGCAGATCGACCTCGCCCAGCAACTCGCGTGCGCGCTCGTGCAGCGGGGTCAGCGTGCTTTCGGCCTTCCAGAAATGAAACGAGGTACCCAGGTTGCGTTGCAGGGCAGCGCGGACGTTTTCCAGCACCGTCATGTGCGGGAATACGGCAGAAATCTGGAACGAGCGCACGATCCCGCGCCGCGCGGTCTGGGCGGGCTTTTCGGTGGTGATGTCGCAATCGTTAAAAACAATGGAGCCGCTGGTAGGCGGCAAAAACTTGGTCAGCAGGTTGAAGAACGTGGTCTTGCCAGCGCCATTGGGCCCGATCAGCGCATGGATATGCCCGCGCTCGACTTTCAGGTTCACCTTGTTGACGGCAACGAAGCCCCGGAACTCCTTGGTCAGATCCCGCGTTTCAAGAATGTATTGCCCTGGCAAATTTGTGCTCCGTCTGTTGTATTATTTTTCGTGGCAGGCACCCCGGCCTGAGGCGTGGAGTTTAATGCAACCGCCCAAGCGTGCGAACAGCGCGGGTATTGCGCTGCCGAACCCTCGCCGCCTCACCATGAAGAACGCCCCCGGTCTTGCGACCGGGGGCGTTGGGGTGACAGCTTGTCGGTTTACTCGGCGCGATACGCTTGGTAGGCGGCGCGGGCGATGAGGGCGGTGCCTACGAAGGGCAGTGTGACCGCATAGACCAGACCGATCAGGG
>CAIPBW010000336.1 GCA_903863395.1 uncultured beta proteobacterium | reverse complement strand
TCACTCGGGTGATTTTCGCCAACACCTGTACGCGCCGCACCTCCGAAGTCCAGCAAGTTGCAAACCTGCGTCCGCGGAATTGACGATGAAGTTTCTGAATGGGAAGTCGCTCAGCAGGGTGGGCGCTCAGCACGCCACTGCCCTGAATCCGGGCACACACTGGCTGGAGTGCCGTTGCGCCAAACTTGCTCCTGGTCCAGTAGCGCCGGGGTAGCAGTGTCAATGTCAAAGTCGATCTGCAGCGTTTGCGCGATGTGCGCGTTCTCCACAGGCAACTCCCATGTCAGGAATACCTGGATGCCATCCTGCTCGGCGGGGAAATCGGCTGCATCAAAGCCGCTGCTGCCGCGCGAAATAACCGCGTGTGGCTGACCAGGATCGAACACCACGGCCGTGCCTCTTGCCAAGGGGATTCGAAGTCCCGTGGCCGGGAAGTGCAAGTCCTGGCCACGGTCTTCGCTCAGGAACAGATTGCAAAACGCCATGCCGCCATAGTGTGCGCCGTCGTGGTGGTATTTGGCCCCGAGGCAGGCCATGAGTGCGACCTCACTGGTGGCAAGCACTTGATGCAAGCCGAGTTTGCGAGTCCAATCCGCTACTGTGCGCACGCAACGCCCGTAATCAGGCCAGCGTGCGCGTGCGCGCGGCAGCGACAAGGCTTCTACATCGCCGGGCTCCAACTGCAGGCGCTCTGACACCTCCCGCTTCCAGTCCGCCGCCAACCATGGCGGGGGTGCAGGAACGTCCAGTGCGCCGACCAGAACAACATCACTCAGGCTTCTGCTGCGGATGCTGTCGCCACTCCAAAAGTATGAAACCAGCGTAGTCAAACCAGCGTCAATCCCGCCCGGCGCTGATGATGGCTTCGGCCAGGGTGGCGGGAGCGGTAAACCAGGCTTCGTGGCTGCCGGTGCATTCGATGTAGCGGAACAGCCCCAGGCGCTCGGAGAGGCGCGGGTGCCAGGGCATGCTGTGCGGCATGGCCGTGTCCATGGTGCAGTTGACGTAGGACTTGGGCAGCTCCATCGCGGCCAGCGGCTGGGTCAGTTCGATCTTGTCGGTGAAGGTCTTGTAGGGGTGGGGGTTGAGCTGCGCGTAGGCCGAGGTTGCCAGCGCCAGATCGGCGTCGTTGATGAAAGCCTCGCGCCAGATCGGGAAGGGCAGCGTTACCGCACCCTGGTTTTGCGCGGCAATCGCATCAAACAGCGCGATGTAGTGCGGCGGCACCTGGTCGTTGAGGCTTTGGCCGGGTTCGGGCACAAAGGCGTTCACGTACACCAACCGCGCCAGGCGCTCGGGCATCCACTGCGCCACCTGCGAGATGACCATGCCGCCATAGCTGTGGCCCACCAGGCGCACGTTGGTCAGATCGTGCTCTTGCAGAAAGTCGGCCAGTGACCGTGCTGCGTCGGCCAGTCCCACGCTCTGGCGGTCGTCGTTCGGTCGGTTGCCCTTCAAGGTGGGGCAGTGCACCTGGTGCCCCTTGCTGCGAATGTGCGTTGCCACAGCCTCAAGCTCGCGCCCGCTGTGCCAGGCACCGTGAACCAATACATAAACGTCTGACATACATGCTCCCTGGGTTGGTGAATCGGTGCCGTTGCACCGGGCGGTATTGTAGGTAACGCCAACCCACATGAGAAACGCCCCCGGTCTTGCGACCGGGGGCGTTGGGGTGACAGCTTGTCGGTTTACTCGGCGCGATACGCTTGGTAGGCGGCGCGGGCGATGAGGGCGGTGCCTACGAAGGGCAGTGTGACCGCATAGACCAGACCGATCAGGG
>CAIPBW010000335.1 GCA_903863395.1 uncultured beta proteobacterium | reverse complement strand
TGGCGGCATGAGTTACTACACCGCCCTGAGCGCCGGCGCGCTGTTTCCGCTGCATGAACGACTCAAGGGCCACGCCTCGACTGCGCTGCGGCGCGAACTGGAACGTAGCCAATGGTGGAGCGCCGATGCACTGGAAGCCCACCGCGCCAGGCGCTTGCGCGATTTTCTGATCGATATCGGCACAAGGGTGCCTTATTACCGCATCCTGTTTCGTGAGCTTGGCTTTGACCCCCGGGCAATGCGTTCGACGGCTGACCTGGCCGCGCTGCCCCTGCTCACCAAGAGCGATATCCGCCTGAACGTGGAAAAGCTCAAGGCCGCGGACCACAAGGACCTCACGCGCTACAGCACTGGTGGCTCGTCGGGCGAACCGCTGGTGTTTTACATCGGCAAGGCGCGCAAGAGCCACGACGTTGCCGCCAAGTGGCGTGCCACGCGCTGGTGGGGCGTGGACATTGGCGACAAGGAGTTGGTGGTGTGGGGCAGCCCGATTGAGTTGGGCGCGCAAGACCGGTTGCGCCAATTGCGGGACCGGTTGCTGCGCAGCCGCTTGCTGCCTGCGTTTGACATGTCGGCACACAACATGGACCGGTTTGTGGCCAGCATCCAGTCGACCAAGCCGACCATGCTATTTGGCTATCCGTCCAGTCTGGCGCTGATTGCCGCCCACGCGCGCGACCGCCATGTGGCGTTGGACCAGCTCGGCATCCGCGTTGCCTTTGTCACCTCGGAGCGACTTTACGACGCGCAGCGTACGCTGATCGAGTCGGTGTTTGGCTGCCCCGTGGCCAATGGCTATGGTGCGCGCGACGCTGGCTTTATAGCGCACCAATGCCCGCAGGGTAGTTTGCACATCAGCGCCGAAGACATCATTGTGGAAACCATCGCCCCTAACGGGCAGCCCACTGCCCCGGGCGAGGTGGGCGAGATCGTGGTCACCCACATGGCCACGCCAGACTTTCCGTTTGTGCGCTACCGCACCGGCGACATGGGTGCCTTGAGCACGATGCGCTGTGCCTGCGGGCGCGGCTTGCCGGTGCTGGGCGAACTGCAGGGCCGCTCTACCGACTTCGTCGTCGCGCACGACGGCACAGTACTGCACGGCCTGGCGCTGATCTACATCTTGCGCGAACTGCCGCAGATTGAACAATTCCAGATTCGCCAGTTCTCGCGCAGCCTGACCGAAGTCCACGTGGTCAGCCGCACTGGGCTCGACTCGGGCTGCCAGGAACGCATCGTCGCAGCGTTCAAGGCGCGCCTGGGCGCTGCAGTCGAAGTCCGCCTGGTCCCGACAGACCACATCCCCGCCGAACGCTCCGGCAAATACCGCTACGTCATGAGCCAGGTGGAGGTGCCGCGATGAAGAAAGGCCGTCATTGCGAGGAGCGTAGCGACGCGGCAATCCATGCAGTCCAAAGCCATGGATCGCCACGGCCTGACGGCCTCGCGATGACGGAGGGTTGTGGCGTGGCGATGACGGAGGGTTGTGGCCTCGCGGTAATGAAAGGCCGTCATTGCGAGGAGCGAAGCGACGTGGCAATCCATGCAGTCCGAAGTCCTGGATTGCCACGCAACGCTTGCAATGACAGATACCGAAACCATGGATTGCCACGCTTCGCTCGCAATGACGGGCCGCAAAGCCTTGGGGTGGTTTATGCGTGACATTGCATTGCTGTTGTTCTTTGTGGGCGTGTTGCCGTTTGCGGTGCGCTATACCTGGGTGGCGGTGTTGTTGTGGACGTGGGTGAGTCTGATGAATCCGCACAAGCTGGCCTTTGGCTTTGCCACGACCGCGCCGTTTGCCGCCGTTGCGGCCGGGGCTGCGGTGCT
Organism: uncultured beta proteobacterium; assembly: GCA_903863395.1. Taxonomy (GTDB): domain Bacteria; phylum Pseudomonadota; class Gammaproteobacteria; order Burkholderiales; family Burkholderiaceae_C; genus Allorhodoferax. The sequence continues at coordinate 1 of CAIPBW010000335.1, read as the reverse complement.
T
>CAIPBW010000334.1 GCA_903863395.1 uncultured beta proteobacterium | reverse complement strand
GGAAGCTGCTGCCCAGGGCTTGTTTGCCGGGGTCAACGCGGCGCTGCTTTGCCGGGGCGACGCGCCCTGGGTGCCGGGCAGAAGCCAGGCCTATCTTGGGGTGCTGGTGGACGACCTGATTACCAAGGGCGTGACCGAGCCTTACCGCATGTTCACCAGCCGTGCCGAGTTCCGGTTGCAACTGCGCGAGGACAATGCCGATGTCCGCTTGACCGAGGTCGGGCGTTCGATGGGGTTGGTGAGTGACGCGCGCTGGGACGCCTATTGCCGCAAACGCGACGCTGTTTCACGTGAAACAGAACGGCTGCGCACGCTCTGGATCAGCCCCAAGAACCTGGCGGCGGCAGAGTCCGAGCGGGTGCTGGGTAAGGCCATTGACCACGAATACTGCCTGCTTGATTTGCTGCGCCGCCCCGGCGTGGGTTACGCGCAATTGATGTCGCTCGATGCGGGTCGCTTTGCTACCCCGGACCTGCCGCTCACAGGGGCTTCGGAGTCGGCTGCGTCGCAGGATGCGTTCGTGGCTTCGGTGGTTGAGCAGTTGGAAATTGCTGCCAAGTACTCGGGCTACATCACCCGGCAGCAGGACGAAGTGGATCGCGCTGCGCACTACGAGAACCTGAAGTTGCCCGCTGAGTTGGACTACATGCAGGTGTCGGCGCTGAGCATCGAGGCGCGCCAGCGCCTGAGCAAGCAGCGCCCCGAAACGCTGGGCCAGGCTTCGCGCCTCTCGGGCATCACGCCTGCGACCATCTCGTTGCTGCTGATTCATTTGAAGAAGGGCGGTTTTCGTGGATTTGGCAAGGTGCCTGTTGCCGAATCGGCCGCCGGGGAGGCGTCCTGATGCACGCGCTCGAACCCCAATTGCGCCAGGGCTTGGCCGCGCTGGGACTGACGCTGACCGATGCCCAAATCGCACAGTTGTTTGGCTACCTCGACCTGTTGCAGAAGTGGGGCAGGGTATACAACCTGACGGCGGTGCGCGACCCGGCCGAGATGCTCACCCACCATCTGCTCGACAGTCTCGCGGTCGTTGCGCCTTTGCGGCGGCGGTTGGCGGCGTCGGGTCTGACGGAAGCACCTTTGCGTTTGCTTGATGTGGGTTCCGGGGCGGGTTTGCCTGGGGTGGTGATTGCCATTGCTTGCCCGGAGATTGCAGTGGACTGCGTCGATACCGTGGCCAAGAAAGCTGCCTTTGTGCAGCAGGTGGCAGTCGCTCTGAAACTGCCGCAGTTGCGTGGTCTGCACGCACGCGTAGAGTCACTTACGGACAGCTACCCGGTGGTCTGTTCGCGCGCCTTTGCCTCGTTGCAGGACTTCACTGCGCTCTCGGGCAAGGCGCTCGCGCAGCACGGTATCTGGATGGCGCTCAAGGGCAAACACCCGGCTGACGAAATCGCGGCACTACCCAAGTTGGTAGAAGTGTTTCACGTGGAACCACTGCAGGTGCCGGGGCTGGATGCGCAGCGCTGCATCGTCTGGATGCGCCGAGTCTGAGGTAACGTAAACTCAAGCCCTGCGTTGCCGCACCGGTGCGGCTGGTTTCCAAGGATTTACCCATGCTCGGCGTTACCGATTACGGCACATTTGTCATCACCATTTTGGTCTTTTTACTGGTGCCCGGGCCGGGCAATCTGGCCTTGATCACCTCCACCAGCAAGGGGCGCATCCCCGGTGGGTTGGCGGCGACTTTTGGCGTCATCCTGGGCGACCAGGTGCTGATGTGGTCGGCGGTGGCCGGGGTGGCCGCGGTCATCAATACGTATCCCGATGCCTTCCATGCGATGCAGTGGGTGGGGGCGGCTTACCTTGCCTGGCTCGGTGTCAAGATGCTGCTGGCCAAACCGGGTGCAGCGCCGGTACTCAATATCACCGCCGGGCACTACCTGCGCCAGGCCCTGATGATCACCTTGCTCAACCCCAAGGCGATTCTTTTCTACATGGCGTTTTTTCCGCTGTTTGTCGATCCGGCGCAGCAGCAGGGGTTGATCACCTATGGGTTCATGGCGGCCACGATTGCGGTACTCACTTTTTTCTATGGGCTCACCTCCACCTTGCTGACGCATTTTCTGGCTGAGCGCATTCGTGCCAACCCGGTGATTTCGCGGGTTCTGGAAAAGGTCGCCGGATTGTTTCTGGTCGGATTTGGCATCAAACTGGCCGTGTCGCGCTAAGGAACCCCATGGCCAAAATATTCTGTATCGCCAACCAAAAGGGTGGAGTCGGCAAAACCACTACCACGGTCAATCTAGCTGCTGGCTTGGCCAAGGTCGGGCAGCGCGTGCTGATGATCGACCTCGACCCCCAAGGCAACGCCACCATGGGCTCGGGCATCGACAAGCGCAAGCTCGAACTCAGTGTGTACGACGTGCTGCTCGAATCCGCCTCCATCGTCGAAGCCCGCGTGCAAAGCGACAAGCTCAAGGCGGCCGGGTGTAGCTACGACATTTTGGGAGCCAACCGCGAACTCGCCGGTGCCGAGGTGGAAATGGTTGATCTGGAGCGGCGCGAGCGCCGTCTCAAGCAGGCGCTGCAGGAGGTTGGCGACGAATACGACTTTGTGCTGATTGACTGCCCGCCGTCGCTCTCGATGCTCACGCTCAACGGCTTGTGTTGCGCCCATGGCGTGATCGTGCCGATGCAGTGCGAGTACTTCGCGCTAGAGGGGCTTACTGACCTGGTCAACACCATCCGGCAGGTCAAGGCCAATCTCAACGACGACCTGGAAATCATCGGTTTGCTGCGCGTCATGTTCGACCCGCGCATTACGCTGCAGCATCAGGTGAGCGAACAGCTCAAAGCGCACTTTGGCAGCAAGGTGTTTGACACCGTCATTCCGCGCAATGTGCGTCTGGCCGAGGCACCGAGCTACGGGCTGCCGGGCGTGGTGTTTGATCCGGCCTCCAAAGGGGCGCATGCGTTTGTTGCCTTTGCCCAGGAGATGGTCGCCAGAAATAGTGCTGGCTAGTCGCTAAGCCTCGAATTTACTAAACACGCAGCTATTATTTTCATAGCATTCGCAAAGCATCCCACAGTGTCTACGCCCCACATTCTGTTGTTGCCCGGTTGGCAGAACTCGGGCCCCGCGCACTGGCAGAGCCGCTGGGAGGTGCTCTATGGGTACGAGCGTGTTGATCAGCACGACTGGATGCGCCCGCTGCGCGGCGACTGGATGGCCCAGTTGGAGGAAGCGGTGCTGGCCGCACCGGCCCCCGTGGTTCTGGTGGCGCACAGTCTGGGCTGCCTGTTGTGCGCTGCGTGGGCCGCGCACTCGCAGAACGCGCACCGGGTACAAGCTGCGTTGCTGGTAGCCCCCGGCGACCCCGAGCGCGAAGAACTGCGCGCCGTGCTCAAGAGCTGGTCGCCGCTGCCGCTGCAGCGCCTGCCGTTCAAGAGCGTGCTGCTGGCAAGTCATAACGACCCCTATTGCAGTTTCGAGCGTGCGCAGATGTTCGCCGCAGCCTGGGGTGCAGACCTGGTGGACTATGGCCACAGCGGCCACATCAACGCCGACTCGGGCCTGGGAGACTGGAGCGAGGGGCACGCGCTGCTGCGGGAAGCAATCGAATCAACGAAAGAGAAAACATCATGGTGACCAAAAAACCAAAGGGTCTGGGCATGGGGCTGGAGGCCTTGCTTGGGCCAACCGTCAAGGACGCGGCGCAGCCCGGTGCAGCGCTGGCCGACAGCGGCGTGCCCAGCACCTTGCTGCTCTCCGACATGGTGCCGGGTCAGTACCAGCCGCGCACGCGCATGGACGAAGGGGCCTTGTACGAATTGGCTGAGAGCATCAAGGCCCAGGGCATCATGCAGCCGATTCTGGTGCGCCAGTTGGCCCAGGCACCGGGTGCAACCGCGCGGCCGGTGTACGAAATCATTGCCGGCGAGCGGCGCTTTCGTGCTGCCAAACTCGCCGGGCTGGACCGGGTGCCGGTGCTGGTGCGCGACGTGCCCGACTCGGCCGCGGCCGCCATGGCCTTGATCGAAAACATCCAGCGTGAAGACCTCAACCCGCTCGAAGAGGCCCAAGGCCTGAGCCGCTTGATCAAGGAGTTTGGGCTCACCCACGAAACCGCGGCGCAGGCGGTGGGGCGCTCGCGCAGCGCTGCCAGCAACCTGCTGCGCCTGCTCAACCTGACCGATCCGGTGCAGACCATGCTGATGGCAGGTGACATCGACATGGGCCATGCGCGGGCGCTGCTCGCGCTCGACCGTGCCAGCCAGATCACCGCCGCCAACCAGATCGTCACCAAGAAGATGTCGGTGCGCGAAGCCGAAAGCCTGGTCAAGAAACTGAGCGCCGAGTTTTCGCTCACGTCTCCCAAGCCCAAGAAAGAGAAGTCGCGCGACCTCAAGCGCGTGGAAGAAGAACTCTCCGACCTGCTCACGGCGCAGGTCGAAGTGCGCATCAAAAAGCGCGTCAAGCGCAACGGGCGCGTTGAAGAAATGGGCGAGGTGGTGATCCAGTTCGGCTCGCTCGACGAACTCAACGGCCTGATCGAACGCCTCGCGCCCGGAGCGGCCCGCTAACGCCGAGCGTACCAAGCATCCTCTCGCAGAGATTGGGGCAGAGCCCCGCGCCGATTGCTGGGCGTTTGACAGATGAGGCGCGGGCTCCTGTCCCAATCTCTGGTGCCAAACCCGCCGCTTGCACTTTTGCACAGCGCAGTTACAGGCAAAGTGGTATGGTTGCGCTGGACCGCCAAGCTGCGGCCTTTTGGAGAAAACCCATGCCTGCCGAGAACAAGCCTTTGGCGCAAGCCGCCGGTGATATTGCCGAAACGCAGTATGCGCAGCAGATTGCGCTGTTTGCCCTGGCCACCCTGGCCGAGCAACGCGAGTCCGATTCCGAGAGCCACATCCTGCGGGTGCAGCACTATGTGCGCGCGCTCTCGCAGAAGTTGAGCGAGCTCGATGCCTATCGCGACGTGCTCACGCCCGACTACATCGCAGCCCTGTTCCACAGCGCCCCCTTGTACGACATGGGTTCGGTCGGCATTCCGGACCGCATTCTGCTCAAACCCGGGCGCCTCACACCCGATGAGTTGGCCATCATGCGTACCCACCCTACGATTGGCTACGAGGCCTTGCTGCGCGCCGAAAAAATCCAGGGGCGCAGTTCGCCCATGCTGGTACTGGTCAAGGAAGTGGTGCACGCGCACCAGGAAAAATGGGATGGCAGCGGTTACCCGCGCGGGCTTGTCGGCAACCAGATTCCGGTGTCGGCGCGCATCATCGCCATCGCCGACGTGTACGACGCGCTCATCTCCAACAAGGTGTACCGCCAGGGCGTCTCCCACGACAAGGCGGTGCAGATCATCTTTGGCGAGCGTGGTGCGCACTTTGACCCGGACATGGTCGATGCCTTCATTGAAATCCAGGACACCTTTGCCGAGATTGCACTGCGCTTTGCCGACACCGAAGAAGACATGCAGCGCAAGATCGAATACCTGGCCAACGCCATCGCCGAACAGACCGAGGTATAAGCCACGCCAGTTTGCAGCAGGCAGCGGCTTGCTGCTATAAAACCTATAGCGTAAAGATCTTGCCCGGGTTCAGGATGTTGTGCGGATCAAGCGCCTGCTTGATGGCGCGCATCATGTTGACGGCACTCACCCCGGTCTCTGACACCAGGAAGTCCATCTTGTGCAGCCCCACGCCGTGCTCACCGGTGCAGGTGCCGCCCACGCGCAGCGCGCGCTCCACCAATTGCTGATTGAGCTGCTCGGCCAGGGCGCGCTCTGCGGGTACGTTGGGGTCGATCAGGTAGCCCATGTGGAAGTTGCCGTCGCCCACGTGCCCAACCAGAAAATAGGGAATGCCTGCCGCCTGCGCTTCGTTCACGCTTTCCAGCAGCGCATCGGCCAGGCGCGAAATCGGCACACAGGTGTCGGTGGTGATGGCCTTGCAGCCCGGGCGCGACTGCACGCCGGCAAAGTAGGCGTTATGGCGCGCGGTCCACAGCCGGGTGCGCTCCTCGGGCGTCTGCGCCCACTCAAACGATGCACCACCATGCTCGGCGGCAATCGCCTGCACCGTCTCCACCTGCTCCTTCACGCCCGAGGGCGAGCCGTGAAACTCCATCAGCAGCATGGCGCTTTCCTGCAAGCTCAGCTTGGAGTGCGCGTTGACCACCCGGATGGTATTGGCGTCGAGCAACTCGCAGCGCGCAATGGGCACGCCCAACTGGATGATCTGGATGGTGGCGTTAACCGCATCGGCCAGGCTGGCAAACGAGCAGGTCGCCGCCATCACCGCTTCGGGCAGGGGGTAGAGCTTGACCGTGACCTCGGTAATCACGCCGAGCGTGCCTTCGCTGCCCACCATCAATCGCGTGAGGTCGTAGCCAGCGGCTGACTTCTTGGCGCGCGTTCCGGTGCGGATGACTTCGCCCGATGCGCTCACCACTTCCAGCGCCAGCACGTTCTCGCGCATGGTGCCGTAGCGCACGGCATTGGTTCCGCTGGCGCGCGTGGCGGCCATGCCGCCAATGGTGGCGTCCGCGCCGGGATCGATTGGAAAGAACAGGCCGGTGGACTTGACCGCCTCGTTGAGTTGCTTGCGCGTCACGCCGGGCTGCACCGTCACCGTCAGATCCTCGGCGTCGATCGACAGCACCTGGTTCATGCGGCTCACATCCAGGCTGATGCCGCCTTGCACCGCCAGCAGGTGGCCTTCAAGCGAGGTGCCCACGCCAAACGCAATCACCGGAACTTTGAACTGCGTTGCCAGTTGCAGCACGACGACCACGTCGGCCGTGCTTTGCGCAAACACCACAGCGCCAGGAGGCGGCACGTCAAACGACGACTCGTCGCGCCCGTGCTGCTCGCGCACCACCAGCGCGGTGGAACAGCGCTCGCCAAAGTGCTGTTGCAGCGCCGCCACCAGTTCGGGCGGCGTGGGGCGCTGGTTGACGGTGGGCAGCAGATGTGGGGTGGGGTTTGGAGCGTTCATGGCCGCAGTTTACGATAGGGGACTATTTTGGAGAAGCATCACCATGGGACAACGCCTTACCCAAATCGCCACCCGAACCGGGGATGACGGCAGCACCGGCCTGGGGGACAACTCGCGCGTCTCCAAGGACAGCCTGCGCGTGCACGCCATGGGCGAAGTGGATGAACTCAACTCGCACCTGGGCGTGCTGCTGTGCGAGCCCATGCCCGACGACGTGCGCGCCCTGCTGGTGGAAGTGCAGCACCAACTCTTCAACCTCGGCGGCGAGTTGTCGATCCCTGGCTTTGAGCTGCTCAAGACCGACGCCGTGTTGGCGCTGGATGCGGCGCTACAGACCTACAACGAGCAATTGCCCCGGCTGCAGGAGTTCATTCTTCCGGCAGGTACGCGCGGTGCGGCACAGGCGCACGTGTGCCGCACGGTGGCGCGCCGCGCCGAGCGCGCCGTGGTGGCACTGGGCAACGCCCAGGCCATCAAAGAAACGCCGCGCCAGTACCTCAACCGGCTATCGGACCTGATGTTTGTGCTCGCGCGCGTGCTCAACCGCTACCGCAGCGACGGCAGCGTAGGCGACGACGTGTACTGGAAAAGCGAGCGGCTGCAGCGCGATGGTGCCTGAACCCGATCAGCGCACAACCGCGCAATTAGTACTCAGGCACAGAGATAACGACACATGGATCGCCACGGCCTACGGCCTCGCGATGACGAGGTGAGGGAGTGCGTAGCGAAGTTGAAAGGCTGTCATTGCGAGCGAAGCGCGGCAATCCATGTCTGAAGGTATTCCTGCATGGATCGCCACGGCCTACGGCCTCGCGATGACGAAGGGAGGGTGGCCTTGCGATGCCGATGGGGAGTGGCCTTGCGATGCCGGGGTGGGCTAGGCCTCGCGCGAATCCATCACTTTCACTGTGTTCCGATACCTTTATGCCAGAACACTAGTCGCGCGGGGCCAGCATTGCCATGGTGACGCGCGACACGCAGGTGAGCTCGTTGGCGTCGTTGCGCAACTCGACCTGCCAGACCTGGGTGCTGCGCCCGATGTGCACCGGGCGTGTTGTGCCGGTGACCCAGCCTTGGGTGGTGCCGCGCAGATGGTTGGCGTTGATGTCCAGGCCCACTGCCTTCCACTCGGGCGGACTGGCAAAAGCCGCGCCGCACGAGGCCAGCGTTTCGGCCAGCACCACGCTCACACCGCCATGCAACAGGCCATAGGGCTGGCGCGTGCGCTCGTCCACGGGCACGCGTGCAACAAGGTAATCGGGGCCCACCTCCATGAACTCAATACCCAGGTGGTCGCTGGCGGTGTTGGCGCTGGCGCTGGTCAGTACTTCGAGAGAAATTGGTTTTTTCCAAATGGACACGGATCAGAACTTTCGGGAACGGGAAAGGAAGGTGGTAACTGGATGCGGGGGCTTGGGAACCTCTCTACAATCACCGATCCGGCAATTTTTCAGGACTTTACCCATTTAACCAGCGCCGCACCCCAATCCACGGGCAGAATACGTGCGTTGGATTTTATAAGGAATACATCGTGACCATGAAGTTGAGAACGTTTGCCTGCGCCTTGGGCTTGGGATTGATTTTGGCGCTGGGCCTCACCGCGCCCGCCATGGCGCAAACTGCCGCCCCTGAGCCAAGCGCTGCTGCTGCTGTGGCTGCTACTCCCGCCGCCCCGGCTACTGCCGCAGAAAATCCGTACGGCATTGGCGCGCTGTGGGCCACGTCAGACGTGGTGGCCAAATCGGTTCTCCTCATTCTCGCCATCATGAGCATGGGCAGTTGGTACATCCTGGCGGTCAAGATGCTTGAGCAACGCAAGATGGCCAAGCAGGCGCGCGCCGCGACCAGCAAGTTCTGGGCGGCAGGCAGCGTCGAGCAAGGCGCTGCAGCTCTCGACAAAGACAGCCCCTACCAGTTCATTGCCGCCTCGGGCCTGGAAGCCACCAAAAAACACAGCGGCCTGATGGGCCACATTCCCCTGAACGACTGGATCGCCATGAGCATCCAGCGCTCTGTCGACCGCGTCAACCGCGAAATGCAAGGTGGCCTGTCGTTCCTGGACACCGTGGGCTCGATCTCCCCCTTCGTCGGCCTGTTTGGCACCGTCTGGGGCATCTACCACGCCCTTACCGCCATCGGCATTTCGGGCCAGGCCT